>NZ_JBFBHW010000035.1:0-92767 GCF_040685395.1 Kitasatospora sp. NPDC088779
CGTTTCAAACTCTAGCCGATCCCTACTCCGAAAAGCGAATCGACCGCAATCCAATAAAACGAACACGCCGAATAGGAACCAAGCCGCGACAAGACGCGACCCAGCCCGAACCGGGAAATGGTGTTTCAAAAGGATTGGCTGTCCCGGGACCGTCCGCGCGGAGATGCGTGTCCGGTGCTCCCAGCCAGGCAGCTCGAAGAACTCTACGCGTGATCGCGACCGGATGCAAACGGGGTGCAAAGGGCCGGCCGGACCCCGGGGAGAGGGGTCCGGCCGGCACGACGGCGGGGCGGGGGATCAGCTGTTGGTGGGGAAGCCGAGGTTGATACCGCCGTGCGAGGGGTCCAGCCAGCGCTGGGTCACGGCCTTGCCGCGGGTGAAGAACTGCACGCCGTCCGGACCGTACGCGTGGGCGTCGCCGAACAGGGAGGCCTTCCAGCCGCCGAAGGAGTAGTAGGCGACCGGGACCGGGATCGGCACGTTGATGCCGACCATGCCGACCTCCACCTCGAACTGGAAGCGCCGGGCCGCGCCGCCGTCGTTGGTGAAGAGGGCGGTGCCGTTGCCGTACGGGTTGGCGTTGATCAGTGCCAGGCCCTCGTCGTAGGAGGCGACGCGCACGACGGAGAGGATCGGGCCGAAGATCTCGTCGTTGTAGACGGACATGCCCGGCTTCACGTGGTCGAACAGGGTGGGGCCGAGCCAGAAGCCATCCGAGGTCGGGGCGCCGTTCTCGTCCTCGGCGGTGACCGGGTGCTTGCGGCCGTCCACGGCGAGCTCGGCGCCGTCGGCGACCCCGGACTCGACGTAGGAGGTGACCTTGTCGCGGTGCTGGCCGGTGACCAGCGGGCCCATCTCGGAGTCGCCGTTGCAGCCGGGGCCGACCTTCAGGGTGGCGATCCGCTGCTTGATCTTGTCGACCAGCTCGTCGCCGATCGGGTCGACCGCGACCAGGACGGACACGGCCATGCAGCGCTCGCCGGCCGCGCCGAAGCCCGCATTGACGGCGGCGTCGGCGGCCAGGTCGAGGTCGGCGTCGGGCAGGACCAGCATGTGGTTCTTGGCGCCGCCCAGGGCCTGCACGCGCTTGCCGTAGCGCGTACCGGTCTCGTAGACGTAGCGGGCGATCGGGGTGGAGCCGACGAAGCTGACGGACTTGACGTCCGGGTGCTCCAGCAGGCGGTCCACGGCGGCCTTGTCGCCGTGCACGACGTTGAAGACGCCGTCCGGCAGGCCGGCCTCCTTCCACAGCCCGGCGAGGAAGTTGGCGGCGGACGGGTCCTTCTCCGAGGGCTTCAGGACGACGGTGTTGCCGGCCGCGATGGCGAGCGGGAAGAACCACATCGGCACCATGGCCGGGAAGTTGAACGGCGAGATGATCGCGACCGGGCCGAGCGGCTGGCGGATCGAGTAGACGTCGACGCCGGTGGACGCCTGCTCGGTGAAGCCGCCCTTGACGAGCTGCGGGATGCCGCAGGCGTACTCGACGACCTCCAGGCCGCGGGCGATCTCGCCGAGCGCGTCGGAGTGGACCTTGCCGTGCTCGGACACGATGATCGCGGCCAGCTCGTCGCGGCGGGCGTTCAGCAGCTCGCGGAAGGCGAACAGCACGGTGGTGCGCTTGGCGACCGAGGCGGTGCGCCACTCGGCGAAGGCCGAGGCGGCGGCGGCCACGGCCTGGTCGACCTCGGCGATCCCGGCGAAGTCGACCTGGCCGGCGACCTGGCCGGTGGCCGGGTCGAAGATGTCACCGCGGCGGGGCGCCGCGCCGGCGGTGGCGACGGGCTCGCCGCCGATCCAGTGAGTGATGTGCTTGCTCAAGTCCGTCTGCCTCCGAAGTCCCGGGCGGCGTCCTGCCGCCGGTCCTGTCTGGCGCCGCCCGCGAGTGGGCCGGGCGACGGGATTCACGGGGCTACCGCGCTCGTCTCCAGTCTGGTGGCCGCCGCGCCAGGCCTCAACGAACAGGCTGACGGGGATCGCGGATTCAGCCTTACAGGTCGTCCGGTTGCTCGGCCGAACGCGTGAGAGAGCACGAACGTGTGAAGCCGGACCCGCAAGGACGAACGCGCGAGGACGAACACGCGAGGACGGACGCGCAGCAACGAACCCGCAAGACGAGCGCGCAAGGACGAAGCGCCGCCACCCCGCGTTCAGGACTCCTCGTCCTCCAGGTACGGGTCGTGCAGACCGTCGGCCGCCTCCTGGGTCTCCAGCAGGTCCAGCCGCAGGTCCTGGGCCCAGGCGAGCGCCCACCGCTTCAGCCCGCCGACCGCTCGTGCCGCGACACCCCGGGCCCGGAACCGGCCGTCCGCCGCCTCGGCCAGCGTCTCCAGCCGGTCGGCGAGCGCCGCGGGCTGGAAGTCTGCGTCCAATTCGGCTGCCAGTGCGAGGAGTTCGCCCTCCCGGTAGCAGTCGGTGAGGGCGTGCACATCGACCAGGTCCCGCGGCATGCCGCGGTCCACCAGCAGCGCGGTGGTGAGCGCGGCGGCGTCCTCCAGGGCGACGACCGGCAGGACCACCGGCAGGACGACTGGCAGCGCCACCGGCGGGACCGCCGACAGCGCCACCGCCGGCTCGCCGGGCGGGGGCGCGGCAAGGTCGAAGCGCACCGGCCGGTGGGCCAGCGGCTCCTTCCGCAGCTCCACCGAGTGCGACCGCCCGCCGAGCGCGAGCCGGACGGTGAGCTGCTCCAGTCGCGGCGTGCCCGGGCGTTCGGCGACCCCGCCGCCGGCCGCGCGGTAGGCCTCGCCCAGCGCGGCGGCCACCTCCGGCAGGTCGGCCCTGCCGGTCACCAGGGTGAGGCCGTCCTGCGGGCAGGCCGCGACGCCGTGGGCGCGCAGCGCGTGCCCGCCGGCCAGGGCGAGCCCGTACCGGTCGCAGACTGGGGCCGCCAGTGCGGCGAGGCGCAGCTGGGCCGGGCCCGGTCGAAGGGGCGCGTCGACGGCGTCCGGGGCGGTGGTCACGTTTCCAGTCTGACGCGACCGCCCGCCCCGCGCGCCACCGCCGGCCGGGGCCGGAGCCCGGACCGCGGGATCACCAGCCGCTGAGCCCGGCCGCGGCCTCGTGCAGGGCGAGTTCCAGCAGCACCGGGTCGTTGAGCCGTCCGGAGCCGTCGGGCGGGACCAGCCAGCGCACCCCGCGGCTGCGGCGCTCGGGGTGCGGGACGACGATCCAGGTGCCCTCCCCCGCGCTGCGCACGCCCGTGCCGATCCAGCGGGCGGCGGTGCCGACGGGGACCAGGAAGCTGACGTGCTCGTCCCCGAAGTCGGTGAGGACGGGGCCGCAGGAGCCGGTGTCCAGGATCTCCAGGGCCGGGCGCCCGAGCCGTCCGGGGACGGAGAGGACGTCCCAGCGGCGGCCGGCCGGTAGCAGCATCAGCCCCAGTCCGGTGCGCTCCCATTGCTCCCGGAAGGCCTCCGGGTCCGGTGCCACCTGGGCGAGCCAGTGCAGTCCGGTGCTCTCCATGTCTGTCCCCGCTTCTTGCCGCTGGTTCCGGTCGGGTCGTCCCGGTCGGGACGCGGCGGGGAGACCGAGACCCGCCGTCACCAAGGAGAGGCGGACGGCGGGTCTCTCTTACACGGATAACACGGATGACACGGATAACGCGGACAACGGGGTCAGCTGTCGAAGCCGAGCCCCATGCGGTCGAGCGTGCGCAGCCAGAGGTTGCGGTGGCCGCCGTTGCGGTCCGCGCGCTCCAGCGAGCGGGTGGTGATCTCGATCCCGGCCCAGCGCACCGGCTCGGGCGGGAACGGCAGCGGCTTGCTGCGCACCATGTCCAGCGAGGTGCGCTCGGTGCGCTCGCCGGACAGCAGGTCGAGCATCACCTCGGCGCCGAAGCGCGTCGCGCCGACGCCGAGCCCGGTGTACCCGGCCGCGTACGCGACCTTGCCCCGGTAGGCGGTGTCGAAGAACGCCGAGAACCGGCTGCAGGTGTCGATGGCGCCGCCCCAGGCGTGGGTGAACCGCAGGCCCTCCAGCTGCGGGAAGCAGCGGAAGAAGTGGTTCGCCAGCGTGCGGAAGGTCTCCGGCCGCTGGTCGTACTCGTGCCGGACGTGGCCGCCGTAGTGGTAGACGGCGTCGTAGCCGCCCCACAGGATCCGGTTGTCGGCGGAGAGCCGGAAGTAGTGGAACTTGTTGGCGCTGTCGCCGAGTCCCTGCCGGCCGCGCCAGCCGATCGCGGCGAGCTGTTCGTCGCTGAGCGGCTCGGTCATCAGCGCGTAGTCGTACACCGGCACGACGTACGGCCGGACCCTCTTGACCAGCGACGGGAACACGTTGGTACCGAGTGCGACGCGCCGGGCGAAGACCCGTCCGTACGGGGTGCGGACGGCCATGCCGCTGCCGTACTCCCGCAGGTCGGTGGCCCGGGTGTGCTCGAAGATCCGCACGCCCTGGCCGAGGCAGGCGTCCCGCAGGCCCCAGGCGAGCTTGGCGGGGTGGACCATCGCCACGCCCTCCTTGTCCCAGAGGCCGCCGAGGAAGGTCGGCGAGTCGACCTCGGCGCGCAACTCGTCGGCGTCCAGGACGGTGATGTCGAAGCCGTACCGGGCGACGGCCTCGGCGATCTCGTGGAGTTCCTCGACCTGGTGCGGCTGGGTGGCGACGTCGATCTCGCCGGTGCGCTCCCACTCGGCGTCGATGCCGTAGCGCTTGAGGGTGGCCTCGATGCCGTCCAGGTTGGCGGCACCGAGGCGTTCCAGCTGGGCGAGTTCGGCGGGCCAGCGTTGCAGGCCGTTGCCGAAGCCGTGGGTGAGGCTGGCCGCGCAGAATCCGCCGTTGCGCCCGGACGCGGCCCACCCGACCTCGTTGCCCTCAACCAGCACGACGTCCAGCGAGGGGTCGCGTTCCTTGGCGATGAGGGCGGTCCAGAGGCCGGAGTAGCCGCCGCCGACGACCAGCAGGTCGCAGGTGGTGTCGCCGACCAGGGCGGGCAGCGCCGCCGGCCGGCCCGGGTCCTCCAGCCAGAAGGGGGTGGGCCTGGCGTCACTGAGTGCGCGGGCGGAGTCCATGCATTATCAGCCACTTTCTGTACTTAGGCGATGATTTGTTCGGCCACCACACCCGACCGTACGTCAGGCGGTGGCCTTCCGGCGGTTGCCCAGCCACTGGCCGCCGACGGTCAGCGCGACGGCGGCGATGAACATCGCGGTGCCGATGACGTTCACCTGCACCGGGATGCCGCGCTGCGACGCGCCCCAGACGAACATCGGGAAGGTGACCGTGGTCGGGCCCGAGTTGAACTGGGTGATGATGAAGTCGTCGAAGGAGAGCGCGAAGCTGAGCAGCGCTCCCGCCGCGATGCCGGGGGAGGCCAGCGGCAGGGTGACCCGCAGGAAGGTCTGGGTGGGGGTCGCGTAGAGGTCCTGGGCGGCCTGTTCGAGCCTCGGGTCCATGCTCATCACGCGGGCCTTGACGGCCGTCACCACGAAGCTGAGGCAGAACATGATGTGCGCGATGAGGATGGTGGTGAAGCCGAACGGGATGCGCATGTTGAGGAACAGCGTCCCGAGCGAGGCGGCCATGACCACCTCGGGCATGGCCATCGGCAGGAAGATCATCGCGGTGGTGGCCGAGCGGCCGCGGAAGCGGTAGCGGGCCAGCGCGAAGGCGACCATGGTGCCGAGCACGGTGGCGCCGATGGTGGCGAGCACCGCGATCTGCAGGCTGAGCGAGAGCGACTGGCACATGTCGGCCACGCCGCAGGGGTTGGTCCAGGCGTCGGTGGAGAACTCGTTCCACTCGTAGTTGAACTTGCCGACCGGCTTGTTGAACGAGAAGGCGAGCACGACCAGGTTGGGCAGCACCAGGTAGGCGAGGGCCAGCAGGCCGGCCAGCACCACCAGGTGGGCGCGTATCCACTTGGTAATCCGGGACATCAGACCAGTTCCTCCGTCCCGGCCTTGCGCATGTAGACCGTCACCATGCCCAGGATCAGGGCCATCAGGATGAAGCTCAGTGCGGCAGCCGTGGGGTAGTCGAGCACGTTCAGGAACTGCTTCTGGATGCCGTTGCCGACCATCTGCTCGCTCGGCGAGCCCAGCAGCTGGGCGTTGATGTAGTCGCCGGAGGCCGGGATGAAGGTGAGCAGGGTGCCGGCGACCACCCCGGGCAGCGAGATCGGGAAGGTGACCTTGCGGAAGGTGGTGAACGGCCGGGCGTACAGGTCGCCGGCCGCCTCGTGCAGGCGGGGGTCGATCCGCTCCAGCGAGGTGTACAGCGGCAGGATCATGAACGGCAGGAAGTTGTAGGTGAGACCGCAGACCACGGCGAGCGGCGTGGCGAGCACCCGGTCGCCGGAGGTGAGGCCGAGCGCGTTGGTGACGTCCAGGACGTGCAGGGTGTTGAGCACCCCGACCACCGGCCCGCCGTCGGACAGGATGGTCTTCCAGGCCAGCGTGCGGATCAGGAAGCTGGTGAAGAACGGCGCGATGACCAGGATCAGGATGACGTTGCGCCAGCGCTTGCTGGCCTTGAAGGCGATCGTGTACGCGAGCGGGTAGCCGACGGCCAGGCAGAGCACGGTGGCGATGCCCGCGTAGGAGAACGAGCGGACGAAGTGCCACTTGTACTCGACCAGGGCGTCCCAGTAGGTCGCGAGGTGCCAGGTGACCTTGAAGCCCGCTTCGAGCGAGCCGGTCTGCAGCGAGGTGGACGCCTGGTAGACCATCGGGACGGCGAAGAAGACGACGAGCCAGGCGATGCCGGGCAGCAGCAGCCAGTACGCGGTGAGCTTGCGCTTCGGCTTCCGCGCCGGTTCCGCGAGCGGTATGACCTGTGACGGGGCGGCCGGGGTGGTGGTGGTCATGCGGCCTCCTCCGCGGTGCCCGCGTCGATCGCCTGCGCGGCGTCCAGGGCGAAGGAGTGCGCCGGGTTCCAGTGCAGCAGGACGGGCGCGCCGGGGACGATCCGGGCGTCGCGCTCCATGTTCTGCTCGAAGACGGTGACCTCCTGGCCGCCGTCGGTGCGCACCACGTACTGGGTGGAGACGCCGATGAAGCTGGAGTCGAGGACGGTGCCGGCCAGCCGGTTGCGGCCGTCGGCGACCTCGGCGGAGGCGTGCGCGATGGTGATCTTCTCCGGGCGCACGCCCAGGTGGACCTGCCTGGCCTCGGTGGCGCAGCGCGCCTTGGGCACGGCGAGGCGGACGCCGGCCGCGCTGAGCAGCAGGTCGCCGCCGTCGGTGCCGGTGACCTCGGCGGGCAGCAGGTTGGACTGGCCGAGGAAGTTGGCCACGAAGGTGGTGGCGGGGTTCTCGTACAGCTCGGCGGGGGCGCCCAGTTGCTCGACCCGGCCGCCGTTCATCACCGCGATGGTGTCGGCCATCGTCATGGCCTCCTCCTGGTCGTGGGTGACGTGCACGAAGGTGATGCCGACCTCGGTCTGGATCCGCTTGAGCTCCAGCTGCATCTGGCGACGCAGCTTGAGGTCGAGCGCGCCGAGCGGCTCGTCGAGGAGCAGCACCTGGGGGTGGTTGATCAGGGCGCGGGCGACGGCGACGCGCTGCTGCTGGCCGCCGGAGAGCTGGTGCGGCTTGCGCCGGGCGTACTGGCCGAGTTCGACCAGCTCCAGCATCTCCTCGACCTGCTTCTTGACGTCCTTGCGGCCGCGGCGGCGCAGGCCGAAGGCGACGTTCTCGAAGATGTCGAGGTGCGGGAAGAGCGCGTAGCTCTGGAAGACGGTGTTCACCGGCCGCTTGTACGGGGGCAGGGCGGTGACGTCCTGGCCGCCGATCAGGACGGTGCCGCTGGTGGGCTCCTCCAGGCCCGCGATCATGCGCAGGGTGGTGGTCTTGCCGCAGCCGGAGGCGCCGAGCAGGGCGAAGAAGGAGCCCTGCGGGACGGTGAGGTCGAGCGGGTGGACGGCGGTGAAGGCGCCGTAGGTCTTGCCGATGCCGGTGAGGCGGACGTCGCCGCCGGCGGCCGCGTCGCGCTGCTGGTCTGTCATGGGTGTCTTCCTGGGTTCTCTGCCGGGAGTGGGCCGCGCGTGGGGGTCAGGCGCCGATGAGCTTGGAGAACTTCTGCTCGAAGTCGCTCTCCTCGGTCTCGGTGAGGGTGCGGAACACGTGCGACTTGGCCGCCATCTCGGGGGTGGGTACGACCAGCGGGTTGGCCGCGCTGTCCGGGGCGAGGGTGGCGAGTTCGTCCTTCATCCCGGTCACGGCGGAGACGAAGCCGATGCCCGCGACCAGCTGCGCCGCGATCTTCGGCTGATAGTAGAAGTCGATGAGCTTTTCCGCGTTCGCCTTGTGCTGCGCCCGGGCCGGGATCAGCATGTTGTCCGTCGAGGAGACGTAGCCCTTCTCCGGGATGACGAACTCGATGTCCGGGTTGTCGGCGCGCAGTTGGATCAGGTCGCCGCCCCAGGCGACGCAGGCCGCGATGTCGCCGGAGGACAGCTCCTGGCCGTAGTCGTTGCCGGTGAAGCGGCGGATCTGCTTGCTGTCGACGCCCTTCTGCAGCCGGGCAACGGCGGCGTCGTAGTCGTCGGCGGTGAACTTCGCCGGGTCCTTGCCCAGGTCCAGCAGGGTGATCCCGATGCTGTCGCGCATCTCGGAGAGGAAGGTGACCCGGCCCTTGAGGTCGGGGTCGTCCAGCAGTTGGGAGACGCTGGTGACCTCCTTCCCCTTGGTCGCCTTCTTGTTGTAGGCGATGACGACCTGGATGCCGGCCCACGGGTAGGAGTACAGCCGGCCCGGGTCCCAGTCGGGGGCGCGGAAGCGGGAGTCGATGGTGGTGATCGCGGTGGTGACGTTCGCCGGGTTGAGCTTCTGCGCCCAGCCGAGCCGGATCAGCCGGGCGGCCATCCAGTCGGTGAGGACCATCAGGTCGCGTCCGGTGTCCTGGCCGGCCGCGAGCTGCGGCTTGACCTTGCCGAAGAACTCGACGTTGTCGTTGACGTCCTCGTTGTACCTGACCTTGACGCCGGTGGCCGCGGTGAAGGCGTCCAGGGTGCCGTGCTTCTGCTTGTCCTTCTCGTCGGTGTCGATGTACAGCGGCCAGTTGGAGAAGTTGACCACCTTCTCGCTGTCCGAGAGGTCCTTGGCGGCGTTGGCGGTCGAGTCGCCGCCGACGGTCCTGGCCGCCGGGATCCCGCAGGCGGCCAGCGTGCCCGCACCGGCGGTCAGCGCGGCGGCCCGCAGCAGGGTGCGGCGGCCGATCGCGGCCCGGCCGCTGGTCAGGCTGCGTTCCCAGGCCTTGCGGACCGGTTCGGGCAGACCGTCGGTGAACTCGTTGAACGCCATGGAACGGGCCTCCTGGGGGTAAGAGGTCGAATCGGGGCGCCCTGGGGGCGGCGCCCCTGGGCAGGGGTTATCTGTCTCCGAAGACGGTGCGGTGCCAGTCCTTGCGGGCGACCGCGGTGGTGTCGAACATGACGTGCTTGACCTGGGTGTACTCGTCCAGCGAGTACTGGGACATGTCCTTGCCGTAGCCGGACGCCTTGTAGCCGCCGTGCGGCATCTCGCTGATGATCGGGATGTGGTCGTTGACCCAGACGCACCCGGCCGCGATCTCCCGGGTGGCGCGCAGCGAGCGGTGCACGTTGCCCGTCCAGGCGGAGGCGGCCAGGCCGTAGGGGGTGTCGTTGGCCAGCCGCAGGCCCTCGTCGTCGGTGTCGAAGGGCAGCACGACCAGCACCGGGCCGAAGATCTCGCCCTGGACCACCTCGCTGTCCTGGGCGGCGCCGGTGATCAGGGTGGGCGCGTAGTACGCGCCGCGGGTGAGGTCGGTGCCGTCGTGGCCCTTCTCCGGCGCGCGGCCGCCGGTGACCACGGTGGCGTAGGAGCGGGCGCGTTCGACGAAGCCGGCCACCCGGTCCCGGTGGGTGTACGAGACCAGCGGGCCGAGGTCGGTGTGCGGGTTGAGCGGGTCGCCGATCCGGATCGCGGCGTACAGCTCGGCCACGCCGGCCACGAACGCGTCGTACAGCGGGCGCTGGACGTACGCGCGGGTGGCGGCGGTGCAGTCCTGGCCGCCGTTGATCAGCGAGGCGGCGACCGCGCCGTGCACGGCGGCGTCGAGGTCGGCGTCGTCGAAGACCACGAACGGGGCCTTGCCGCCGAGCTCCAGGTGGGTGCGCTTGACGCTCGCGGTGGCGAGTTCGGCGACCCTGCGGCCGACCGGGGTGGAGCCGGTGAAGGACACCATGGCGACGTCCGGGTGCGCGACCAAGTGCTCGCCGGTGGTGCGTCCGGCGCCGGTGACCACGTTGACCACGCCGTCCGGGATGCCCGCCTCGGTGCAGGCCCGGGCGAACATCAGCGAGGTGAGCGGGGTCAGCTCGGACGGCTTGAGCACGATGGTGTTGCCCGCCGCGATCGCCGGCAGGACCTTCCAGGCGGCCATCTGCAGCGGGTAGTTCCACGGCGAGATCGAGCCGACCACGCCGATCGCCTCGCGGCGCACGTAGGAGGTGTGGTCGCCGGAGTACTCGCCGGCCGCCTTGCCCTCCAGGTTGCGGGCGGCGCCGGCGAAGAACGCCACGTTGTCGATGGTGCCGGGGACGTCGAACTCGGTGGCCAGCTTGACCGGCTTGCCGGTCTGCGCGGTCTCCACCCGGGCGAGGTCGGCGCTCGCCGATGCCAGGACGGCGGCCAGTGCGGTCAGCGCCTCGGAGCGGGCACCGGGGGTGGCGCGGGACCAGCCGGGCAGGGCCGCCTTCGCGGCGGCCACGGCCGCGTCGACCTCGCCGGTGGTGGCCAGGGCGACCTGCTCGACCACGCTGCCGTCCGCGGGGTTGACGACCTGGAAGGGCTCGCCGCTCCCCCGGGTCTGACGGCCCGCGATGTACTGCGCGCCCGCGCCGAAGTCGGTCAGGTCCATCTGGTTCCTCCAAGTGCCGGTGGGTCGACTGCCACGGCGATTCTCACGGTTGTGCCGTGGGGGAATCCGACCGGCTGATCACCGGGGTTGCGCGATCCTGGCAGTCCGGCGGACTCCGAACAAGGGATTCCGCTGTTGCATTCCGGCAACGCGATGGATTCCGGCGTGAGGTCTGTTTTTCGCCACAGCCGACCCGCTGACCATGCCCGCTACCGCCCCGGCGTGACAAGGGTCACTGCGACAACCTCGGCGGGTAGGGCCTTACAGGGTGCAAGGGTTCACCGAGGGCGACAGGTCGTCGCCGCGATGGATGATTTACCTGACACTCTGGTCCCTCAAGGCCCTGGAGGCCCGCGATGCTCCCCACCGTCGCCCGCGTGCTCGACCTGGAGGTGATGCGGCGCGGCCTGCCCCAGGTCGTCGCCGGCGCCGACCACCTGGAGCGGCCCGTCCGCTGGGTCCACGTGAGCGAACTGCCCGACGTCGCCGGGATGCTCCAGGGCGGCGAACTGGTGCTCACCACCGGCATCGCGCTGCCCGACGACCGCGAGGGCCTGGCCCGCTACGTCCGCGAACTGGACGAGGTGGGGGTCGCCGGCCTGGTCGTCGAGTACGGCCGGCGCTACTTCGACTCGCTGCCCCGCGCCCTGGTGCACGCCGCCGAACAGCGCGGCCTGCCGCTCATCACGCTCCGCCGCGAGCTGCGCTTCGTCGCCGTCACCGAGGCCGTGCACGCGCTGGTGGTCAACGCCCAGCTGGAGCAGCTGCGCGTCTCCGAGGCCGTCCACCAGGTGTTCAACGAGCTGGTGGTGGAGGGCGCCGAGCCGCCCGAGGTGATCCGCCAGGTGGCCCGGATGGCGGGCGCGCCGGTCGTCCTGGAGAACCTCGCGCACCAGGTGCTCGCCCACGACACCGCCGGCCGCCCGGAGGTCGAACTGCTGGAGGACTGGGAGCGCCGCTCCCGCGGGGTCCGCCCGCCCGGCCGCACCGGGCACGACCCGCGCAGCGGCTGGCTGGTGACCACGGTCGGCGCCCGCGGCCAGGACTGGGGCCGGCTGGTACTGGTGCAGGATCCGGGCCCGCTGCCCGAGAACGAGGCCCACCCGCACACCATGCTGCTGGAGCGCGGCGCCTCCGCGCTGGCACTCAACCGGCTGGTGGTGCGCGACCGGGAGAGCCTGGAGCGGCAGACCCACCGCACCCTGCTGTCCGGCATCCTCACCCACGCGCTGACCGTCTCCGAGGTGGCCCTGCGCGCCCAGGCGCTCGGCGTCCCGCTGGAGGGCCGCCGGCTGGTCGGGGTGGTGCTGCGGCAGCGGCGCGGCCCGATCCCGGCCGCCCTGGAGGCGCAGGCCCGGCTGCGCGACTTCACCGAGCTCGCCGCAGGAGCCGTCCGGGCCTGCCGGCTCTCCGCCCTGGTCGGCGCGCTGGACGACGAGGGCGTCGGCGTGCTGATCACGCTCGGCACCCAGCAGGACGAGCACGCCGCCCTGGACGCCTTCTCGGCCACGCTGCGCCGGATGTCGGCCGAGGCCGGCCGGGACGACGCCGCCGCCGCACCGGCCCCGGTGGTCGCGGTCGGCTCCTCGGTCGGCTCCGTCCGGGACGCCCGGCGCACCCTGCTGGAGGCCACCCAGGTCGCCGACGCGGCCCTGCACGACGCGCCCGGCGGCCGGGCCGCCTCGTACTACCGGCTGCCGGACGTCCGGCTGCGCGGCCTGCTCCACCTGCTGCGCGACGACGCCCGGCTGCAGACCTACGTGGAGCGGGAGCTCGGCCCGCTGCTGACCCACGACGCCGAGCACAACGGCCAGTTGGTGCAGATGCTGCGGATCTACCTGGAGCAGGGCCGGAACAAGTCGGCGGCGGCCGACGCCGCGCACCTGTCCCGGCCGTCCTTCTACGACCGCCTGCACAAGGTCGAGCGGATCCTCGGCGTCGACCTCGACCAGGTGGAGTCCTGCCTCTCCCTGCACGTGGCACTGCTCGCCCTGGACGCCGTCCGCCGCTGACCGCTGCACGCCGGTGGCCTACACGCCGGTGATGCGCCCCCAGACCTTGTGCAGTTCGGGCCGCTCCGCCGAGGTGACGTCGCGCATGGTGTGCAGCCGGGCGCGCATCTCGTCGGTCGGGAAGAGCAGCGGGTTCTCCGCCAGTTCGGCCTTGTCCTTGTCACCGCTGGCCGCCAGCACCTCGCGGGCGGCCGGCACCGGGCAGATGTACTGGACGAACGCGGCGAGTTCGGCGGCCACCTCGGGCTGGTAGTAGTGGTCGATCAGCAGCTCGGCGTTGCGCTTGTGCCGGGCCCGGTTGGGGATCATCAGGCTCTCCGCCCACAGCTCGCCGCCCTCCTGCGGCACCACGAACTCGATGTCCGGGTTCTGGGCGGTCAGTTGGACGGCGTCGCCGGAGTAGGCCTGGCAGGCGACGGCGGCGCCGGAGGCGAGGTCGCTGGTGTAGTCGTTGCCGGTGAAGCGGCGGATGTGGCCGGTGTCGACCATCTTCTGCACGGTGTCCATCGCCCGGTGCGCGTCGTCCTCACCGAACCGGGAGACGTCCGCGCCCTGGGCGAGCATCAGCAGCCCGAGCGCCTCGTCCAGCCCGGCGAACAGGGTGACCCGGCCCTTGAGGTCGGGCGCCCAGAGGTCCGCGGTCGACTTCAGCTCCCGGCCGAGCGCCTTGCGGTTGTACGCGATGCCGGTGATCCCGGACTGCCAGGGCACGCTGCGCCGGCGCCCGGGGTCGAAGGCCGGGTCGGCGAGCTGCGGGTCCAGGTTGGCGGTGACGTTGGGCAGGTTGGCCCGGTCCATGGCCTGCACCCAGCCGAGCGAGACGTACCGGCCGGCCATCCAGTCGCTGACCACCATGAGGTCCCGGCCGGGGTCGGCGCCCTGGGTGAGCACCGGGCTGATCTTGCCGAAGAACTCGTCGTTGTCGTTGATGTCCTCGGTGTAGGTGACCGCGATGCCGGTCCGCTCGGTGAAGGCGTCCAGGGTCGGCCGGTGCCCTTGGTCGTCGGTGTCGATGTACTGGGTCCAGTTGGAGAAGGCGAGCCGCTGCTCGCGGTCCGAACGGTCCTGGACCGAGCGGCGGTCCTCGGCGACGTACGCGGACGGGATGCCGCAGCCGGTCAGCGTGCCGGCGCCGAGCAGCGCGGCCCCGCCGAGCACCGAACGCCGGCGGATCGTACGGGAGTTGTGGGGGCGGGTCGGGGTGGTGCTGCTGGGCATGGGGAAGGCCTCCGGAGCGTGGGACGGCCCCGGGCGTGCGCGACACCCGGGGCCGTCCGGTCGGTACGTCAGACGGTGTGCGCGTCGGCGAGCGACAGCACCTCGTCGAGCACCGCGAGACCGGTCTTGGCCTCCTCCTCGGTGACGGTGCACGGCGGGACGACGTGGAGGCGGTTCATGTTGACGAACGGCCAGAGCCCGCGCTGCTTGCAGGCGGCGGCCAGCTCGGCCATCGGCGCGTTGGCGGCGCCGGCCGCGTTGTACGGGACCAGCGGCTCGCGGGTCCCGCGGTCCTTCACCAGGTCGAGCGCCCAGAACACGCCGAGGCCGCGGACCTCGCCGATCGAGGGGTGCCGCTCGGCCAGCTCCCGCAGGCCGGGGCCGAGCACGGTCTCGCCGATGTGCTTGGCGTTCTCGACGATGCCCTCCTCCGCCATGGCGGTGATGGTGGCGACGGCCGAGGCGCAGGCCAGCGGGTGGCCGGAGTAGGTGAGCCCGCCCGGGAACGCCCGCTCGGCGAAGGTGGCGGCGATCTCGGCGCTGATCGCCACGCCGCCCAGCGGGACGTAGCCCGAGTTGACGCCCTTGGCGAAGGTCAGCAGGTCCGGGGTGACACCCCAGTGGTCGGCCGCGAACCACTCGCCGGTGCGGCCGAAGCCGGCCATCACCTCGTCGAGGATGAACACGATGCCGAAGCGGTCGCAGATCTCCCGGACCCCGGCCAGGTAGCCCGCCGGCGGGATCAGGATGCCCGCGGTGCCGACCACGGTCTCCAGGATGATCGCCGCGATCGTCCCGGGGCCCTCGAAGGCGATCACCTGCTCCAGGTGCTCCAGCGCGCGCTCGCACTCCTGTGCCTCGTTCTCGGCGTGGAAGTTGGAGCGGTAGGCGTACGGGCCCCAGAAGTGCACCACGCCGGAGACGCCGGTCTCGTTGGCCCAGCGGCGCGGGTCGCCGGTGAGGGCGATCGCGTTGGCGGTGGCGCCGTGGTACGAGCGGTAGGCGGACATGACCTTCTGCCGGCCGGTGTGCAGCCGGGCCAGCCGGACGGCGTTCTCGACCGCCTCGGCGCCGCCGTTGGTGAAGAAGATCTTGTCGAGGTCGCCGGGGGTGCGCTCGGCGATCAGCCGGGCGGCCTCGCTGCGCGCCTCGACCGCGAAACCGGGGGCGATGGTGCAGAGCTTCGCCGCCTGCTCCTGGATCGCGGCGACCACCTTCGGGTGCTGGTGACCGATGTTGGTGTTGACCAGCTGCGAGGAGAAGTCGAGGTAGCGGTTGCCGTCGTAGTCCCAGAAGTACGAGCCCTCGGCGCCGGCCACCGCGAGGGGGTCGATCAGCGCCTGGGCGGACCACGAGTGGAAGACGTGCGCGCGGTCGGCGGCCTTGACCGCCTGGCCGGCGGCTGAGTCAGCGGTGGGGATGCTCATGCCGGTAAGGCTAGGGAGTCGCGGCCCCGAAGTGCAGTTTCATCTTGTCAGCCGGTCACGCGAACGGCCGACAGGATGCAAAGACACCGGGCCCGGGTCGAAAGGACCCGGGCCCATTGTCCGTTCACACGATGGACGCGCGATCAGATCGCGGCCATACAGCGCTCGATCGTCACGACCCGCTGGATCGCGGTCATACAGCGCCGACCGTCACGACCCGCTAGATCGCGGTCATACAGCGCCCGACCGTCACGACCCGCTAGATCGCGGTCATGACGTGCTTCACCCGGGTGTAGTCCTCGAAGCCGTACGCGGAGAGGTCCTTGCCGTAGCCGGACTTCTTGAAGCCGCCGTGCGGCATCTCGGCGACCAGCGGGATGTGGGTGTTGATCCAGACGCAGCCGAAGTCCAGCCGGCGCGACATCCGCATGGCGCGGGCGTGGTCCTTGGTCCACACCGAGGAGGCCAGCGCGAAGTCGACGCCGTTGGCGTAGTCGACGGCCTGGTCCTCGTCGGTGAACTTCTGCACGGTGATGACCGGGCCGAAGACCTCGTTCTGGATGATCTCGTCGTCCTGCCGCAGGCCGGAGACGACGGTCGGGGCGTAGAAGTAGCCCTTCTCGCCGACCTGGTGGCCACCGGCCTCGACCTTGGCGTGGGCGGGCAGCCGCTCGATGAAGCCGGCCACCTGCTTCAGCTGGTTGGCGTTGTTCAGCGGGCCGTACAGCACGTCCTCGTCGTCCACGCCGCCGGTCTTGGTCTCGGCCGCGGCCTTGGCCAGCGCCTCGACGAAGGCGTCGTGGATCGACTCGTGCACCAGCACGCGGGTGGCGGCGGTGCAGTCCTGGCCGGCGTTGAAGTAGCCCGCGACCGAGATGCCCTCGACGGCCTCGGCGATGTCGGCGTCCTCGAAGACCACGACCGGGGCCTTGCCGCCCAGCTCCAGGTGGACGCGCTTGACGTCCTTGGAGGCGGACTCGGCGACCTGGATGCCGGCCCGGACCGAACCGGTGATGGAGGCCATCGCCGGGGTCTTGTGCTCGACCATCAGCCGGCCGGTCTCGCGGTCGCCGCAGATCACGTTGAAGACGCCGGCCGGCAGCTCCAGGTCCTTGAGGACGCCGCCGATGATCTCGGCGAGCAGGACGGTGGAAGCCGGGGTGGTGTCCGAGGGCTTCAGGACGACGGTGTTGCCCGCGGCGATGGCCGGGGCGAACTTCCAGACGGCCATCATCATCGGGTAGTTCCACGGCGCGACCTGGGCACAGACGCCGACCGGCTCGCGGCGGACGATCGAGGTCATCCCGTCCATGTACTCCCCGGCGGCCTTGCCCTCCAGCATGCGGGCGGCACCGGCGAAGAAGCGGATCTGGTCCACCATCGGACCGATCTCCTCCGAGAGGGTCAGCCCGCGCGGCTTGCCCGTGTTGCGGACCTCCGCCTCGACGAGCTCGTCGGCCCGGGCCTCGACCGCGTCGGCGATCTTGAGCAGCAGCTTCTGGCGGGTGCTCGGGGTGGCGTCGCGCCAGACCGGGAAGGCGGCGGCGGCCGAGGCCATGGCGGCGTCCACATCGGAGGCACCGGACAGCGGGGACGTCGCGTAGACCTCACCGGTGGTGGGGTCGACGATGTCGAGCGTGCGGCCGTCCGCCGCGTCGACGAACTCACCGTTGATGTAGTTGCGCAGCGTGCGAAGGTCGCTCACGGGGTCTCTCCTCGGTCTGGGCCTGCGGCGTTGCAGTTTCCGGCGCCATGGTACGTCGGCGGGTCCGGCGCACGAAGGGTGTCGGGTGGCCGGGCCCTGGACGGCGCGGTCCACTGGTTTGGGGGAACGCGCGCTGCGCTGCGGGGCTGCGCGCGTACCGTGCCAGGGTAGCCGCATGACTGCTGGTATCGACAGGTGCAGTGCACGTAGGCGATGAAATCCGTACGCGGATTCCAAGATCACGACGAAATCAGCAGATTCCTCGCTTGCGAACAGGAGAACGATCAGGCACAGTGGCGGCGTGGCCAACCGCGACCGGAACGCGAGCGTTCCCCTCGATGCCGCCTCCAAGGCGATCATCGAGCAGCTCCAGGAGGACGGACGCCGCCCGTACGCCGCCATCGGCAAGGCCGTCGGCCTGTCCGAAGCGGCCGTGCGCCAGCGCGTCCAGAAGCTGCTCGACCAGGGCGTGATGCAGATCGTCGCCGTCACGGACCCGCTCACCGTCGGCTTCACCCGCCAGGCGATGGTCGGCATCCGGGTCGAGGGCGACATCGAGCCCGTCGCCGACGCGCTGGCCGCCCTCGACGAGGTCGACTACGTCGTCTGCACCGCAGGCTCGTTCGATCTCCTGGCCGAACTGGTCTGCGAGGACGACGAGCACCTGCTCGAACTGATCAACAAGCGCATCCGCGCGCTTCCCGGCGTGCGGAGCACCGAGAGCTTCGTCTACCTGAAGCTCCGGAAACAGACCTACACCTGGGGCACCCGATGACAGCCGACCCGGCGCAGAAGGACCTTTCCAAGACCGCCTACGACCACCTGTGGATGCACTTCACCCGCATGTCGTCGTACGAGAACTCCCCCGTGCCGACGATCGTCAAGGGCGAAGGCACCTACGTCTGGGACGACAAGGGACGCAAGTACCTCGACGGCCTCGCCGGCCTGTTCGTCGTCCAGGCCGGCCACGGCCGCGAGGAGCTGGCCGAGGCCGCCGCCAAGCAGGCCAAGGAGCTCGCCTTCTTCCCGGTGTGGAGCTACGCCCACCCGAAGGCCGTCGAGCTGGCCGAGCGCCTGGCCAACTACGCCCCGGGCGACCTGAACAAGGTCTTCTTCTCCACCGGTGGCGGCGAGGCCGTCGAGACCGCCTGGAAGCTCGCCAAGCAGTACTTCAAGCTGACCGGCAAGCCGACCAAGTACAAGGTCATCTCGCGCGCCGTCGCCTACCACGGCACCCCGCAGGGCGCCCTGTCGATCACCGGCCTGCCGGGCCTGAAGGCCCCGTTCGAGCCGCTGGTGCCGGGCACCCACAAGGCCCCGAACACCAACATCTACCGCGCCCCCGCCTTCCTCGAAGGCCCGGACGGCACGGTCGACCCCGAGGCCTACGGCCGCTGGTGCGCCGACGAGATCGAGGTGGCCATCCTCAACGAGGGCGCCGAGACCGTCGCCGCCGTCTTCGTCGAGCCGGTGCAGAACGCCGGTGGCTGCTTCCCGCCGCCGCCCGGGTACTTCCAGCGCCTGCGCGAGATCTGCGACCGCCACGACGTGCTGCTGGTCTCGGACGAGGTCATCTGCGCCTTCGGCCGCCTGGGCACCATGTTCGGCGCCGACAAGTTCGGCTACCAGCCCGACATGATCACCTGCGCCAAGGGCATGACCTCGGGCTACTCCCCGATCGGCGCCACGATCATCTCGGACCGCCTCGCCGAGCCGTTCTACAAGGGCGACAACACCTTCCTGCACGGCTACACCTTCGGCGGCCACCCGGTCTCCTCCGCGGTGGCGCTGGCCAACCTCGACATCTTCGAGCGCGAGGGCCTGAACCAGAACGTCCTCGACAACGAGGCCGCGTTCCTGGGCACCCTGAACAAGCTGCGCGACCTGCCGATCGTCGGCGACGTCCGCGGCAACGGGTACTTCTACGGCATCGAGCTCGTGAAGGACAAGGTCACCAAGGAGTCGTTCAACGACGACGAGGTCGAGCGCGTCCTCTACGGCTTCCTGTCGAAGGCCCTCTTCGACAACGGCCTGTACTGCCGCGCCGACGACCGTGGCGACCCGGTCATCCAGCTGGCCCCGCCGCTGATCTCCAACCAGTCGACCTTCGACGAGATCGAGCAGATCCTGCGGACCAGCCTCACCGACGCGTGGGCGAAGATCTGACCCCCTGATCCTCCTTCCCCACCCTCCGCCGAAGGGCGGTCCCACTCCCCCGGGACCGCCCTTCGGCGTTTTCCGGCGCGGACAGCCGATCAAACATGCCTGATTGCGGGTGATTTGCCCGCGATGGACCAGAGCGCCGCAACCGCGCCAGGCCCCAGTCGTTCTAATCTGACGACTGTCATATCCCTGCGGCCACCCAGGATGGAACCTCATGTCAGCGGCACCGCCTGACAACGACGTGCTGTGGGCCCGGGGGATCGTCAAGTCCCATCACGGCACCCCCGCCCTGCGGGGCATCTCGATCGGCGTCCGCGAGGGCGAAGTGCTCGCCGTCACCGGACCGCGCGGCTCCGGCAAGAGCACCCTCCTCGGCTGCCTCTCCGCCCTCCTCACCGTCGACGAGGGCGAGGTCTGGTTCAACAGCGCGCCCGTCCACACCCTCGGCCGGGCCGGGCGCGAACGGCTGCGCCGCGACCGCTTCGGCTTCGTCGGCTCCGAACCCCACCTGGTGCCCGAACTGACCGCCCGGGAGAACGTCGCCCTGCCGCTGCTGCTCGCCGGCGCCGGCAACAAGGCCGCCTACACCGCCGCCGACGAATGGCTGGAACGCCTCGACGTCGGCGAGGTCGCCCGGCAGCGCCCCGACCGGCTGCTCCAGAGCCAGCGCCAGCGGATCGCCGTCGCCCGCGCCCTCGCCCCGCTGCCGCCCGTCGTCTTCGCCGACGACCCCACCGCCCCGCTCCACCGAGAGGCCGCCGACCAGGTCCTGCGGATACTGACCAGCGCGGCCCGGTCGCACCAGCTCACCCTCGTCCTGGCCACTCACGACCCCGAGCTCGTCCGGTTCGCGGACCGCGCCGTCGCCCTCGTCGACGGACGGCTCACCGCCCCCGCCGCCCCCGTCCCGCGCGGCCCCGCCGTCCCGGGGGCGGCCGGCGCGTCCGCCGTCTCGGCCACCCGCCGCTGACGACGCCGAGCCGCTGAAAGAGTCGACGTGTTCTATCTCCGTCTGGCCCGGGGCTACCGGGTGCCCGACCTCGGCCGCTGGCTGCTCACCGTGCTGGCCGCCGCCGTGGTCTCCGCCTTCCTGCTGCGCTCCCTCGGCCGGGCGATGAGCGACCCGCTCGGCGGCGAGGACGCGCTGGTGCGACTGCTCTGGTGCCTGCCCCCGCTCGCCGCCGTCGCCTGGTTCGCGGCCGTCACCGCCCGCGCCGTACCCGCCCAGCGGCCCGAACGGATCACCGGCCTGCGCGCCGCCGGAGCCGGCACCGGCCGGATCCGCACCCTGATCGCCGGTGAGGTCGTGCTCGCCTGCACCCTCGGCAGCGTGCTCACCCTGCTGGTCTTCCTGGTCCTGCGCAACGACATCGCCGGGCCCGCGCTCGCCCCCGATCTCGGCATGGGCGTACCGCTGCCGGCCGTCGCGCCGGTCGCCCTGCTCGCCCTGGTCCCGCTCACCGCCGGGATCGCCGCCGCCTGCGCCGTCCCGCCCACCGAGTACCTGCCCGGCAGCCGCACCCACCGCGGCACCGGCTTCGGCGCGCTGCGGGTCGCCCTGCCGGTCGGGCTCGCCGTGATCGGCCTCGCCCTCGAACTCATCGCCCTGCGGCCCGGCGCCGCCGCCGACGGCCGGCCGATCCACCTGCCCGCCGGGCTCGGCAGCACCAGCACCGCCGCACTCGGCGGCTGGGCCGCCAGCGCGGTCGGACTCGCCCTGCTCACCGGCCCGTTGCTGTCCTGGACGGGACGGCTGCTCGCGCTCGGCCGGCCCACCCCGCTGCGGCTGCTGGCCGGCCGCGGACTCACCGCCCAGGCCCGCCGCCTCGGCCCTCCGCTGGCCGTGCTCACCCTCGCCCTCGCGCTGGTGCTCACCACCATCCGCTACTGGATCGGCACGCCCGACAGCGCCGACGTGCTGCCCGCCGTCGAGGCCTGCCTGGTGCTCGGCTGCGCGGCCGCCGCCGTGGCCGCCCGGCTGGCCGAGGTCCGCACCGACCGCCGGGACGTCACCGACGTGCTGCTGCGCCTCGGCACCTCGCCCCGGCTGCTGTTCGGCGCGGTCGCGCTGCGCACCCTGGCGGTGGGCACCACGCTGCTGGTGACCGGCGGGGCGACCGCCGCACTGGCAGCCGCCGGCCTGCGCTGACTTCCCAGCCTGCGGTGATTGCCCGGCCTGCGGTGACCCGCCGGCTCAGCCCGCCGGCTCAGCCCGCCGCGGCGAGCTGGCCGCAGGCGCCGTCGATCTCCTGGCCACGGGTGTCGCGGACGGTCGTCGGCACCCCGTGCGACTGGAGCCGGCGGACGAACTCGCGCTCGTCCTCGGGCCGGGAGGCGGTCCACTTGGAGCCCGGCGTCGGGTTCAGCGGGATCAGGTTGACGTGCACCCGGTGGTTCTTGATCAGCCGGCCGAGCAGGTCCGCCCGCCACGCCTGGTCGTTGATGTCCTTGATCAGCGCGTACTCGATGGAGATCCGCCGGCCGGACTTCTCCGCGTAGTTCCACGCGGCGTCCAGCACCTCGGCGACCTTCCAGCGGGTGTTCACCGGCACCAGCTCGTCGCGCAGCTCGTCGTCCGGGGCGTGCAGCGACAGCGCCAGGCGGCAGCTGAGGCCCTCGTCGGCCAGCCGGTTCATCGCCGGGACCAGGCCGACGGTGGAGACCGTGACACCACGCTGGGACAGGCCGAAACCGTCCGGCGCCGGGTCGGTCAGCCGGCGGATCGCGGCCAGCACCCGGTTGTAGTTGGCCAGCGGCTCGCCCATGCCCATGAAGACCACGTTCGACAGCCGCGCCTCGCCGCCGGGGATCTCGCCGGCCTTGAGCGCGCGCATCCCGGCGGCGATCTGCTCGACGATCTCGGCGGTGGACAGGTTGCGGGTCAGCCCGGCCTGGCCGGTCGCGCAGAAGGGGCAGTTCATGCCGCAGCCCGCCTGCGAGCTGATGCACATGGTGACCCGGTCCGGGTAGCGCATCAGCACCGACTCGACGAGCGTGCCGTCGAAGAGCTTCCAGAGCGTCTTGCGGGTGCTGTCGTCGTCGCAGGACACGTGCCGCACGACCGACATCAGCTCCGGCAGCAGGCTCCCGGTGAGCTTCTCCCGGCTGGCGGCGGGGATGTCCGTCCAGCCCGCCGGGTCGTTCGACATCCGGCCGAAGTAGTGGTTGGAGAGCTGCTTGGCGCGGAACGGCTGCTCGCCCAGCTCGGCGACGGCCTCCTTGCGCTCGGCGGGGCTCAGGTCGGCGAGGTGTCGCGGGGGCTTGGCGCCGCGCGGCGCGACAAAGGTGAGTTCTCCGGGCTTAGGCATGGTTCATCCAGTGTCGCAGACGCCGGGAGCGGGCCGGGACGTGCGAGGGCCCCGGACGCGCAGACGTCCGGGGCCCTTCCGCCGCTCGGGCCGGAGGCCGGGTCGAGGACCTGTCCGAGGGCCGGACAGGCCCTAACTGCCGACGAAGGCCGCCAGCAGCAGCCAGACCACCGGGGCGGTCGGCAGGAGCGAGTCCAGCCGGTCCATGATGCCGCCGTGGCCGGGCAGCAGCGTGCCCATGTCCTTGATGCCGAGGTCGCGCTTGATCATCGACTCGCCCAGGTCGCCCAGGGTCGCGGTGACCGCCGCGCAGCCGCCCAGGATCAGGCCCTGCCACCAGCTGCCGCCGTCGATGATCAGCTCCATCAGCACGGCGCCCGCCAGCATCGACAGGCCGATGCCGCCGGCCAGGCCCTCACGGGTCTTGCCGGGGCTGATCGTCGGGGCGAGCTTGGTCTTGCCGAACTTGTAGCCCACCGCGTAGGCGCCCGTGTCGCTGCAGATCGTGACGATCAGGAACAGCACGATCCGCTGCGGGCCGTCGTCGGCCGCCAGCATCAACGCCACGAAGGTGGCCAGGAACGGCACGTAGAAGGCGGTGAACACCCCGGCCGTTATGTCCCGCAGGTAGTCCTCCGGCGGCTCGGCCATCCGCCAGACCATCACCGCCAGCCCGGTCAGCGCGAGCGAGGCCGCGGCCCACTGCACCCCGGCCCAGTAGCCGGTGGCGATCATGGCGATGCCGCCCGCGACCAGCGGCACCAGCGGCGCCTTGATCTGCTTGCGCTCGGCGAGCCGACTGGTCAGCTCCCAGACGCCGACCGACACCGCGGCCATCACGACGAACAGGAACAGCGCCTTCACCACGAACAGCGAGGCGATGATCACCGCACCGAGACCGACCCCCACGCCTATCGCGGCCTGGAGGTTACGGCCACCGCGCTGCTTGCGCGGCTGCGGCTGCGGGGCGGACTGGGCGGCCACGGGTGTCTCCTGCCCTGGATGGGACGACGGCACGAAGTGGGGCTGCCCGGCCGCCGGGTAACTCGACGGCGGCGCGGGAGGCACCGAGGCCCCGGGGCGCGGCGGGGCGCCGCGGCCGGGGGTGGCGTCATCGGTTATCGCGCGCAGCACGACCGTCTCCGTCACGCCCGGCACCGCCGCCTCGGACCGGTCGTCCCGGAACAGCGGGCCGCTCAGCCGACCGGCCTCCCGGGACTGACCGGCGGCGGGGTCACCCGGCCGGCCGGAGCCCGCCGACGGGCCCTGGTCCGGCACGCCGGGGAACGGGCCGGGGCCCGCCGGTACGGGAGGCATGACCTGAGTCTCCTCCGCGTCGCCGCCCCAGTACACCGGAGGCTGCTGCGAGTGATCCGAACGGTGGCCGGGGTCACCCGGCGCGCCGCCCGGGTGACCGGGGTAGCCCTGGGCCTGCGGCGGCGCCGGGTACTCGCCGTACCCCGGCGCCGGGTGCGCCTGCTGCAGAGGAGCCTGCGGCCGGGGCTGCGGCGCCGGGCGGTAGGGCTGGAACTGCTGGTCGGACGGGCCCCAGTAGCCAGGGGCGTCAGGGGCGTCGTTCATCAGACTTCGAGCAGCTCGGCTTCCTTGTGCTTCAGCAGCTCGTCGACGGCGGCCACGTACTTGGCCGTGGTGTCGTCGAGCTCCTTCTCGGCGCGGCGGCCGTCGTCCTCGCCGACCTCGCCGTCCTTGACCAGCTTGTCGATGGCGTCCTTGGCCTTGCGGCGCACCGCGCGGATCGAGACCTTCGCGTCCTCGCCCTTGCCCCGGGCCACCTTGATGAACTCCCGGCGGCGCTCCTCGGTCAGCTCGGGCAGCACCACCCGGATGAGGGAACCGTCGTTGGACGGGTTGACGCCCAGGTCGGAGTCGCGGATCGCCTGCTCGATCGCCTTCAGCGCGGTCTTGTCGAACGGCGAGACGACCGCCATCCGGGGCTCCGGCACCGAGAACGAGGCCAGCTGGTTGATCGGCGTCACGGTGCCGTAGTACTCGGCGACGATCTTGGCGAACATCGCCGGGTGGGCACGGCCGGTGCGGATGGCGGCGAAGTCGTCCTTGGCGACGGCGACGGCCTTCTCCATCTTCTCCTCGGCTTCGAGGAGGGTCTCTTCGATCACTGTGATCTCCCTGTCCGGTTCATCTGCGATTGTCCCGACCGGTGTCGGCGTCGAGGCCGGTCACGGCGACGGCGCCGTCCCGTACGGCTGATTGCTGCTCAGGCCCGGACAGAATCCTGGCTGATGAGTGTGCCGATCTTCTCACTCTTCACCGCGCGCGCGATATTGCCCTCCGCCAGCAGCTCGAAGACCAGCATCGGGAGGTTGTTGTCCTTGCACAGCGTGATCGCGGTGAGGTCGGCGACCTTGAGGTCGCGCGCGATGACCTCGGAGTACTCCAGCGCGTCGAACTTCACCGCGTCCGGGTTGGTCCGGGGGTCCGAGTCGTAGACGCCGTCCACGCCGTTCTTGCCCATCAGCAGGACGTCGGCGTGGATCTCCAGGGCCCGCTGGACGGCGGTGGTGTCGGTCGAGAAGTACGGCATGCCCATACCGGCGCCGAAGATCACCACACGGCCCTTCTCCAGGTGCCGGACGGCCCGCAGCGGCAGGTACGGCTCAGCGACCTGGCCCATGGTGATCGCGGTCTGGACCCGGGTCTCGATGCCTTCCTTGACCAGGAAGTCCTGCAGCGCCAGGCAGTTCATCACGGTGCCGAGCATGCCCATGTAGTCGGAGCGCGCCCGGTCCATGCCGCGGACCTGCAGCTCGGCGCCCCGGAAGAAGTTGCCGCCGCCGATGACCACCGCGACCTCGGTACCGGCACGGACGACGGTGGCGATCTCCCGGGCGATCGCGTGCACGACGTCCGGGTCAACGCCGAGTCCGCCACCACCGGCAAAGGCTTCACCGGACAGCTTGAGCAGCACCCGGCGGCGCGAGCCGGCCTTGGGGTCCTGCGCGGTCTCCTGCGTCTCCTGCATGGACTTCTCCTTTTTGCACCTACTGGCTCACAGGCGCGGGTGTGCGGATGCCCGGCCTGCGCGTACGCGAGAGGAGGCCACTGCCGCGGGAACCGGTTCGGTGTCCTGCACGGCAATGGCCTCCTCGTCGTTCATGGTGCCGACGCGGCCCGCCCGTGGACGGTTGGCACTGGGTGAGCCCGTTCGGCGTTCCGCCCGCCCCGGTCAACGGGCGGGGGCGGTTCCCAGCGTAAGGGCGCCGGGGACCAGGTGGAACGTGGCTCAGGCGCCGACGCGGAAGCGGGCGAAGCGCTTGAGGGCGACGCCGTTCTCCTCGAGGACCTTGGCGACGGTCTTCTTGTTGTCCTTCGCGAAGGCCTGCTCCAGGACGGAGTTCTCCTTGACGAAGCCGGTGACGCGACCCTCGACGATCTTCGGCAGGGCGGCCTCGGGCTTGCCCTCCTCGCGCGCGGTGGCCTCGGCGACGCGACGCTCGTTCTCGAGGTCCTCGGCCGGGATCTCCGCGCGGGACAGGAACTTCGGCGCGAACGCGGCGATGTGCTGCGCGACGTCCTTCGCGACCTCGGCGTTCTCCTTGTCCAGCTCGACCAGGACGCCGACGGCCGGCGGCAGGTCGGGGCTGGTCTTGTGCAGGTAGACCGCGACGAAGCCGTCACCGTCGAACTGGGCGAAGCGACGGAAGACGATCTTCTCGCCCAGGGTCGCGTTGGCCTCGTCGACGAACTGCTGGACGGTCTTGCCGGCCTCGATCTCGGACGCCAGGGCGGCGTCCAGGTCGGCCGGGGCGGTCTTGGCCACGTGAGCGGCGATCGCGTCGGCGACCTTGACGAAGTTGTCACCCTTGGCGACGAAGTCGGTCTCGCAGTTCAGCTCGACCAGAACGCCGGACTTCTTGTCCTCGGCGATCAGCGCGGCGACGGCGCCGTTGGAGGCGTCACGGCCCTCGCGCTTGGCAACGCCCTTCTGGCCCTTGATGCGCAGGAACTCGACGGCCTTCTCGACGTTGCCCTCGGCCTCGTCCAGGGCCTTCTTGCAGTCCATCATGCCGGCGCCGGTGAGCTCACGGAGCTTCTTGACGTCCGCGGCGGTGAAGTTCGCCATGGTGTGAATCTCTTCTCGCGTCTCGCGTGTCTGCGTGGGGAGACGCCGGGACCGATGGTTCGGTCCCGGCGCGGGAGAGAGGGGCACCTACCGGTGTCGTACCGGCGGGTGCCCCTCACCCTTGGTACGTCAGGCCTGCTCGGCCGGCGCCTCGGTGGCCGCAGCCTCGGTGGCCGCTGCCTCGGTGGCGGGGGCCTCGACGGCCGAAGCCTCGGCGGCGGGGGCCTCAGCGGCCGGAGCCTCGGCGGCGGGGGCCTCAGCGGCGGCGGGGGCCTCCTCGGCCTTCTTCTCGCCCTCGATGAGGTCCTTCTCCCAGTCGGCCAGCGGCTGGTCGGCGCCCGGCTCGGCCTTGACGTCGCCCTTGGCGACACCGGCGCGGGCCTTCAGACCCTCGGCCACGGCGTCGGCGATCACGCGGGTCAGCAGGGTGACGGAGCGGATCGCGTCGTCGTTGCCCGGGATCTTGTAGTCGACCTCGTCGGGGTCACAGTTGGTGTCGAGGATGGCGACGACCGGGATGTTGAGCTTCCGGGCCTCGCCGACCGCGATGTGCTCCTTCTTGGTGTCCACGATCCACACGGCGCTGGGAACGCGCTGCATGTCACGGATACCGCCGAGGGTCTTCTCCAGCTTGTCGTGCTCGCGCTGGAGGACCAGGAGCTCCTTCTTGGTGAGGCCGGAACCGGCCACGTCCGAGAAGTCCAGCTCGCCGAGCTCCTTCAGGCGCTGCAGGCGCTTGTAGACGGTCGAGAAGTTGGTCAGCATGCCGCCGAGCCAGCGCTGGTTCACGTAGGGCATGCCCACGCGGGTGGCCTGCTCGGCGATGGCCTCCTGGGCCTGCTTCTTCGTGCCGACGAAGAGGACGCTGCCGCCGTGGGCAACGGTCTCCTTGATGAACTCGAAGGCGCGGTCGATGTAGTTCAGCGACTGCAGGAGGTCGATGATGTAGATGCCGTTGCGCTCCGTGATGATGAAGCGCTTCATCTTCGGGTTCCAACGGCGGGTCTGGTGACCGAAGTGGACGCCGCTCTCCAGCAGCTCCCGCATCGTGACGACGGCCATAGCCGTGCTCCTCAGGTGTTACGGCCCGGCGGTCGCGCAACGGACGGCGGGTTCGCGCGGTGGCGCTCCCCGCTCGCGCGGTGCGTCCGGCCGGGTCAGGCTCGGTTTGTCCGTGGCAGCCAGGTGACAGCCACGCCTGACGCCCCGAACGTGCCGAGCCGCTTGAACCCACACGGTCCGGGGACCAGGCGGGCTCGGCGGACCGAGCGGCACTCGCACCTGGCGGGGGCAGCGGCCGGGCCGCGTCCGTCCACCGGTGGCGGGGCGTGCGAAGTCGACCCGGCGGACCGGGTCGCGTGTGAAGTGTACGGGAAGCGCTGCGGGGCGGGCGACTCCGCGACCGGCGGGGGCCCTGGGCGGGCGGATCAGCGCTGGCGGGAGCTGGGCGGAGGCGGGTCGGCCGGGCCCTGGGAGCGCCGCTGCTGCGGTGCTTGTACACCGGATGGCGGCATCCGTACACCCGCTGGAGGGACGGGATCCGGCCACGAGGGCGGTTTGTCCACAGGAGTCCGGAAGTGGGTGGCACCGGGGCGGCGGCGCAGCAAGCCTCGGGGCATGACTGCTCGCGCTGGGTACCCGGTTCTGTCCGCCGTCGGTCCGGCCCGCTTGGGGCCGGACCGGTTGGGGCCGCGCTCGTTTGGTGTGCTGCGGGGGGTGGTCGCCGTGCTGGTGACACTGGTGCTGCTGGTCTCGGGCGGCGCGGCGCGGGGCGCCGCTCTCAGTGGGGGTGTCGGCCCAGGTCCGGGCGGGGGTGCCGGAGGTGCTGGCGGGGGCGGCGAGACCGGCCGGACCGGTTCGGGCGGTGCGCGGGCCTGGCCGGTGGGCGGGCCCGGCGGGGTGCTCGGGCGATTCGAACCACCGGCCGCGCCGTGGGCCGCCGGACACCGGGGAGTGGACCTCGCCGCCGCACCCGGGGCGGAGGTACGGGCGGCTGCCGCCGGGGTGGTCACCTTCTCCGGGCTGGTGGCGGGGCGCCCGGTGGTGACCGTCACCCACCCCGGCTCGGGGTCACCCCCCTTGCGGACCACCTACCTGCCCGTCGCCGGCACCGCCCCGGTCGGCACCGAGGTACCCGCCGGACAGGTGATCGGGCGGCTCGCCCCCGACGGGCGGCACTGCCCAGCGCGGCACTGCCTGCACTGGGGGCTGCTGCGCGGCGGACGCTACCTCGACCCGCTGGCCCTGTTCGGCGCGGGAGCGGCGCGGCTGCTGCCGCTGGGCGGCGCTGGGCGCACCTGATGAATCAGCTGAACCGGATGAACCAGACGAACCGGGCCGAATGGCGGTTCAGGCCCGGTCGAGGCCGTGCAGGGCCATGGCCACCGCGGCGTCCGCGATCAGCTCGGGGCGCTCGGCCGCACACCCGGCGCGGCCCCCCGCCGCCACTTGCTCGGCCCGGCGCACGGCCGCCTCCACGACCCCTTGGAGCAGCGCCGCAGCGAGCCGGGGCTGCGCGTGACCGAGATCCTCCAGGGCCTGGACGACCAGGCCGACCAGCTTGCCGTGCGCCGCCCGGATGCGCTCGCGCGCGGCCTCGTCGAGTTCGAGCGCGGAGATCGCCACCACCGCCCGGTGGCGCGGGTCCGCGGCCAACGCCAGCTGGCCGCGGACATACGCCTCGATCCGGTCGGCCGCGCTGTCACAGCTCTCCATCCCGGCCTCGATCTCGGCCGCCCAGAGCGGGAAGTCCACCTCGCAGAGCGCCTCGACCACGGCGGCCCGGGAGCGGAAGTACTCGTAGACCGAGGAGCGCGCCAGGGAGGTGCGCGCAGCGAGCGCGGGGAAGGTCAGCGCCTCCATGCCGCCCTCCGTGAGCAGGGTGCGGGCAGCGTCAAGGAGGGCTGCGCGCTGCAGCTGGCGATGCTCGGCCACCGTGGCCGCTCGGATCTTCGGCACGCTCCCACTGTACGGAGCCCTACCTTCGGCCGGTACGGCGCCGCGCATCTGGCCGGGGAGCGAGGGCGCGCAGGCGCGCGGCGAGGCGTGCGAGTGGGCGCGCAACCCGGGGTCCGGCCCGGAGTAACGGCCCAGGGTTCCGGCCAGGCAGGTGCGGACCGGGCACGCGGCCGGGCGGGTGCGGACCGGCGGCGTGGTCGGGGTCGCGACCCGGAGGTCGGCCGGGCCGGGACGGGCCCCGGCCCTCGCTACCGGATGTCCGACAGCTTGGCGCGCAGTTGGAGGACGGACTTGGTGTGGATCTGGCTCACCCTGCTCTCCGTCACCCCCAGCACCTGGCCGATCTCGGCGAGGGTGAGGCCCTCGTAGTAGTAGAGCGTCACCACGGTCTTCTCCCGCTCGGGGAGGGTGTTGACCGCATGGGCCAGCAGCCTGCGCAGCTCGCGGTCCTCGGCCACCTCGACCGGGTTGTCGGCACCGTGGTCCACCAGGGTGTCCATCAGGCTCAGCCGGTCGCCGCCCTCCCCCACCGGGTGCAGCAGTTCGTCCAAGGCCACCACGTTGGCCAGGGACAGCTGGCTGAAGATCGCGTGCAGATCCTCGATCGCGATGCCCATCTCGGCCGCGACCTCGGGCTCGTGCGGCGTACGGCGCAGCCGGGCCTCCAGCGTCGCGTACGTCCGCTCGACGGCCTTCGCCTTCTGCCGCACCGAGCGCGGGATCCAGTCCAGGGCACGCAGTTCGTCGATGATCGCGCCGCGGATCCGGCTGATCGCGTAGGTCTCGAACTTGATCGCGCGGTCGACGTCGAACTTCTCGATCGCGTCGATCAGCCCGAAGACCCCCGAGGAGACGAAGTCGGCCTGCTCGACGTTGGAGGGCAGGCCGACCCCGACCCGCCCCGCCACGTACTTGACGAGCGGTGAGTAGTGCAGGATCAGCTGCTCGCGCAGCCGCTGGTCGCCGGTCTCCTTGTAGGAGCGCCAGAGCTCTTCGAGCGCGGTGCGCCCCTGGGCTCCGGGGCCCTGACCGCTCGGCCCCTGCTCCGGGCCTGGCGGGGGGGTGCCGTCCGGTGGCAGGGCACCGGCAGCGATCGGGCGGGCTGCGCCGTCGCCGGTGGCGGCGGCGACCGCGTCGGCGGGCTGGCCCGGCACCGCCGTCGGCCGGCCGCCCTGGCGCGACAGGCCCCCCATCGTCCCCGTCGCCTTGGGCGGGAACTCAGTCACGGGGCGCCGCTCGGTCCGCGGCCCTCCCGAGGACCGGGCGCCACCGGTCACTCTGTGTCCGGGAATGTGTGTGGGCATGCGTTGGTCTGCGCCGTTCTGCCGAGTCATGTGCTGATAGGGAAGGCATGTGGAGCGTAGCGTGACCGACTCGCTGCAATGCGCTACCGCCACTCGGTCGTCCCCCGATCCGGTGGCGTTCGCGCCACCGGATCCGGGCACGCGAACGGACGAACCGGAGCAGCAGGTCAGCCAGGCGATTCCGACACTCCCTCTCCACGGCACGGATGTGCGCTTCATTCCGACCGTCACCTCCTCCGCACCAGGCGCCAGTGCGCGCCGTGCCGCTCGACGTAACCGAGCGAGCCCAACTCGTAGAGCCGCTGCAGTACTTCGTCCGGGGGGAGTCCGGACTGTCGGGCCAACCGCTCGATCGGCGCGCCCTCCGCCGTCGCCGGGACGGCCTCCAGCACCTGGGCCACCGCCGGCTCCAGCAGATCCCTGGGCAGGACCGGGCCGCTGCGCTGCGGCGCCAGGTCGTCCCCGATCGCCCCGATCAGTTCGGCGATCTCGGCGGAGTCGGTGACCAGCGTGGCGCCGCCGCTGCGGATCAGGGCGTGCACCCCGGCCGAGAGTTCCGAGGTCACCGGGCCGGCGACGCCCATGGTGTGGCGGTTGAGGTCCCGCGCCCGTCTGGCCGTGCTCAGCGCGCCGCTGCGCATCGCCGCCTCGACCACCACCGTGCCCCGGGTGAGCGCCGCGATGACCCGGTTGCGGAGCACGAAGCGGAAGCGGTTCGGGTGCTCCCCGGGCGGGAGTTCGCTGACCAGCAGCCCCTGGGCGCCGATCCGCCGGATCAGTTCGGCGTTCCCCTTCGGGTAAGCCACGTCGACCCCGCAGGCGAGCACCGCGATGGTCATCCCGCCGACGGAGAGCGCCCCTCGGTGGGCGGCCGCGTCGATCCCGTAGGCGGCTCCGGACACCACGACCCAACCTCGCTCGGCCAGTTGGGCCGATAGTTCCCCAGCGACGTGGGCGCCGTAGGCCGTGCAGGCCCGGGAGCCGACCATCGCCACCGAGCGGAGCGCGAGCAGCCGCAGCGAACCCGTGCCGGTCGTCCAGAGCCCGATCGGGCGCCCGTCGCCCAGATCGTCCAGTTGGCTGGGCCATTCCGTGTCCCCCGGAATGATGAAGCGTCCACCGACGGCTCGTACCCGTTCCAGGTCCTCGGCCGGGTCCAGACCGGGGAGCCTCGCCTGGTAGCCGGCCAGCCGGGGGCCGTCCAGCCCAGGGTGCGCGGGCACCGTCCCGTCGCGGATCGCCCGGACGACGTCGGCTGCGGAGAGCTGACCGAGCCACCGGCCGACCACCGCGTCCCCGGGCTCGCTCAGCCGGCTGAGTACGGCGCGGGCGAGGCGCTCCGGTTCGGGACCGGACTCGGGCTCTGCCCGACCGGGAGGCTGAAGGTGCGTCATCATCGGGTTCATGCCTCACCGCCCTCGTTCGCCGGATGCTGGTCGCGTTTCCCGGACCGCTTGGCGGAGCCGGACCGGATGGATCGGCCAGGGGCATCGGGGCGGTCCGACGGACCAGGACTCTCCGGGCCAGGACTCTCCGGGCCAGGGCAGTCGGGACGATCGGGCTTCTCGAACCGGCCCGACCGGCTCTGCCCTTCGGGCGGCTCGTCGACCGGCCCGCTGCGCTGGGCCGGGATGCCACCGAGTCGGCCGTAGACCCGCTCGCCCAGCGGCAGCCCCTGCTCGACGCCGGTACGCAGGACCAGTGCGGTGCGGACGTCCCGCTGGTCCGGCCGATCGCGACCGGCGAGGTCGGCGACCGTCCAGGCGACCCGGAGCACCCGGTCCAGGCCGCGGGCGGTCAGCACCCCTCGCTCCAACTGGCGGGCGACATCGTTCAGTGCGCCGGGGGCGAGCTGCCAGCGGGTCCGCAGTTCGTGGCCCGGGACTTCCGCGTTGGTCCGCCACGGGGTGGCCGCCAGCCGGGCCGCCGCCCGTTCCCGCGCGGCCAGCACCCGGGCCGCGACGGTCTCGGTGTTCTCCGCCGTGGCGTCCCGTTCCATGAGTTCGATCCTCGTCACCGGGGCGACCTGGACCTGGAGGTCGACCCGGTCCAGCAGCGGCCCTGAGAGCCGCCCCTGGTAGCGGCTGACCATCGTAGGAGTGCACTCGCAGCCCTCACCCCGCCGTGAATGCCGACCGCACGGGCAGGGGTTGGCGGCCAGACAGAGGAGGAACCTGGCCGGGAGCCGGAGTGAGCCGGCCGAGCGGGCGATCACCACCTCGCCCGACTCCAGCGGCTGGCGCAGTGAGTCGAGCACCCGGACCGGAAACTCCGGCGCCTCGTCCAGGAACAGCACGCCCCGGTGGGCCAGCGAGACCGCCCCCGGTCTCGGCAGGCCGCTGCCGCCGCCGACGATCGCCGGCATCGTCGTGGAGTGGTGCGGGGCGCAGTACGGCGCCGTGTCGATGAGCGGGCGCCCTGCCGGGAGCAGCCCGGCCACCGAGTGCACGGCGGTGACCTCCAGAGCCTCCTTCTGGGTCAGTGGCGGGAGCAGCGAGGGCAGCCGCTCCGCCAGCATCGTCTTGCCCGCGCCCGGTGGGCCCTTGAGGTACAGGTGGTGACCTCCGGCGGCGGCGATCTCCAGGGCGCGCCGGGCCTCGTACTGTCCGGCCACGTCGGCCAGGTCGAGGCGCGCCGACTTGTCGTCGGACAGTCCCCGGACGCCGGCGCTGGGCAGCATCAGGCCGGCCATCAGCGGATCCGGCCGGCCGCCGATCGGGTCGGGCGGCTCCTCCGGCGCGGGCGCGCCGGTCAGGACGGCGATCAGCTGCCGCAGGCTGCGGACGCCGATCACGGTCACGCCCGGGACGAGCGAGGCCTCGGGCGCGGTCTGCTCCGCGACCACGACCCGCTGGTATCCCGCGTCGGCTGCGGCCAGCACAGACGGCAGCACCCCGCGGACCGGCCGCACCCGGCCGTCCAGCCCCAGTTCGCCGATGATCAGCAGCTCGGCGATGGAGGAAGGGTCGAGCCGCTCGGCCGCGGCCAGGACGGCACAGGCCACCGCGAGGTCGAAGCCACTGCCGCTCTTGGGCACCGAGGCCGGACTGAGCCCGACGGTCAGTTTGCGCTGCGGCCAGGCCTCACCGCTGTTGACCACGGCCGCGCGCACCCGGTCGCGGGCCTCGGACAGCGCCTTGTCGGGCAGGCCGACCAGGGTGAACGCGGCCACCCCGGGCTCCAGGTCGGCCTGGACCTCGACGATCACTCCGTCGACGCCGACCAGCGCGACGGAACAGGTACGGGCGAAGGCCATCTCAGACCACCCCCCGCAGGTGGTCGACCAGGGCCGCACCCCGGGCCCGGTTGACCACGGCCACCAGGTCGATCCGCACGCCCCCGGGCGGAGCGGGCGGCCAGTGCGGGTCCGTGGGCCCGGGGTCGTACCCGGGACCGGCCAGCCGCGCGAAGTGGCCCGGCCAGCGTTCGGCCATCCAGCGCTCCGCCAGGCGTTGCAACCGGGCGGCCTTGGCCTGGCCGATGGCCTCGCTGGGTTGTTGGAAGCCCCGCTCGGAGCGGGTCTTCACCTCGCAGACCGCCACGGTGTCGCCGTCGAGGGCGACGATGTCCAACTCACCCTCGACACAGCGCCAGTTGCGGTCCAGGATGCGGAGCCCGGCCTCCGTGAGACGGCGGGCGGCGACCCGCTCGCCGTAGCGGCCGAGCCCGTTGTTGGTACTGCGGCCGCCGGCACTGCGGCCCGGGCCCGGTCCGGTTCCGTCCCTCGTGTCGTCTTTCGTGCCGTCCCGCACGGCTGCGGCCGCTGCGGCCTGGTCCAGTACGGCCGCACCCGGTACGGCCTGGTCCTGCGTGATCGTGTTCTGCACGGTGACCACCTCCGCCGTGGAGGTTGCACCGTCGCGCACGGCGGGGCCGGGGATTTCCGGTTCCCTGTGGATAACTCGAGCCTGTGGATAACTTTTGTCACCCGCAGGAGTGAGACGCCCCGATCGCGCGAAATTCCGCTGGACAACGCCGGTCCGAGCAGTCCAACGTCAGTTCCCGAAGCCGGACTCGTCCGAGGGCAGCTCCAGATCGCTCTTCGCGAGTTCCTCGATGTTCACGTCCTTGAAGGTCAGCACCCGGACCTTACGGACGAACCGGGCCGGCCGGTACATGTCCCAGACCCACGCATCCGCCATCGACACCTCGAAGAAGACCTCGCCCTGCACCGAGTGCACCTGCAGCTCGTAGTCATTGGTGAGGTAGAACCGTCGCTCGGTCTCGATCACGTACTTGAACAGGCCGACGACGTCCCGGTACTCCCGGTAGAGCTTGAGCTCCATCTCGGTCTCGTACTTCTCGAGATCTTCGGCACTCATCCAGGCGTCCCCTCAACTTGTCACGTCCACCCATTGTGGACCACCGCACCCACGCTCAGAGCCGTACCGGGGCGACCGGCGGGCCCTCGGCCAGCAGTCGCTCCAGGAAGTCCGCCAATCCGGCCGGGTAGACCGTCTCGGCGGTCCCCCTCAGCTCCTCGACCGTCCACCAGCGCGCCGCGAGCAGTTGGGCGTGTTCCTCCTCGCCCATCCCCGAGTGGTCGAGCCCCGTCTCCGTGGTCCGGGCCAGATGGAACCACTGATCCTGCTCGTAACGCCGTCCCTGAAAGGAGAACGACACCGTGCCGTACGCCACCAAGGGCCCCAGGTCCACACCCCGCAGGCCGGTCTCCTCCGCGAGTTCCCGCGCGGCGGCCTCCCGCACGTCCTCCCCGGGCTCCAAGCCGCCGCCGGGCGTGAACCACCACGCCTCCCCCGGCGTCGCCGGGTCGGAGCCCAGGAAGAGAAGGATGCGGTCCTGCCCGTCCAGCAGCAGGATCCGCGCCGCCCTGCGCCGTTGTGCCGTCATGGCAGCGCTCCACGCTCCTTCCGTTCGCATCGGTGGCGCTACCGATCCTGCCACCCGGCGCCGCCGTCCGGGGCGATGTTCGGCAGAGCGGCCCGGGCTGCGACGACCGCGATCAGGAGCTGCGCCCCCGGCTGAGCCGGCGGGCCAGGCCCGCCACCCCGCCCACCGCCGAAGTCACGAGGATCAGCGCCGCGCCCGCAACGGTCGCGAAGGCGGCCGGTTGCAGCGGCCCGGGCGCACCGGCCTTCGGTCCGGGAAGCCCGTCGAAGGCCGCGGTCCGGCCGAGGTCGCCCACCCGGCCGAACGGCATCATGGTGGCCTCGACCCTGGCCTCCACCGCGCCGGCCGGGACGGTCCCGCCGTCGACCTCCAGGTGGGTGCGGGAGTCGAGCGAGCCCAACCGGTTGTCGCCGAGCAGGAACAGCCGCCCCGGCGGCACCGTGACGCTGAACGAGGAGCCCTGCGGGCCCTGCGCCGCGAGGTACGGCTCCTCCACCGTCTGTCCGTCGACCGTCAGCCGGTGGTCGTTGCCGGTGGCCGCGACGGTGTCCCCGCCGACCGCGACCACGCGCTTGACCATGAGCTCGCCACCCCAGTCCTGGTCCCGGAAGACCACGACGTCCCCCCGGCCGACGGCCCCGCCGTCGATCTTCCGGGCGAGCACGGTGTCCCCGATCCGAAGCGTGGGGGACATCGAGGCGGTCGGGATGCTGTACGGCCGGTAGTCGATCGCGATCAAGGCGAAGCCGCCGATCATCAGCACCAGCCCGAGCGCGATCGCGACGCCCTGCAGCACCGCCGCGGGCCGGCGGCCCGGACGGGCGGGCGAAGCCGGGTGGTCGGCCGTCTGATCAACGACACCGCTCATCGAATCCGTCCACCTCTGGCCGACCGGAGAACACCACTGGCACGCCGGGGGCACCGGCGGAAAAGCCGACGGGCCGTGGCACGTCCGAGCAGATTACTCGTCGGTACCACGGCCCGCGCAAGGGCTGGGGAGAACCCGGTGGAGCTCAGGAGTCCTTCCGGCCGTCCCTCCGCTCCCGCACCCGACGCACCAGCGGAAGCAGCGCGACCGCGCCCACCGCGCCGGCCACGGGAGGCGCCAGAGGCGCGGCCACCGCCAGACCCTTCTGGTCGAAGGTGTTCGGCACCGAGAGCGTCGACCAGTGGCCGACCGGCCAGGCCACGACGAAGGCCCGCCCGATCACGTTGCCCACCGGAACGGTGCCGCCACCCGGCTGGTCCATGTGGAAGCGGGAGTCCAGCGAGTCGGCGCGGTGGTCGCCCATCACCCAGATCCGGCCGTTGGGCACCTTCACCGGGTCGAACGGGTGGTCACCGCAGGGGGTGTTGCCCTGGTAGACGTACGGCTCGTTGAGCGCGACACCGTTGACCTTCACCGGCCCGGTGCCCTGGCACTCGACGGTGTCCCCGCCGACCGCGATGACCCGCTTGATCAGGTCCTTCTCGTTGGCCGACGGCATCAGACCGACGAAGCTGAGCACGTCCTGGACGCCCCGGACGAAGGAGTTGCTGCTCTGCGGGGTCGGCTCGTCGTTCAGCCAGCCGCCCGGGTCGTGGAACACCACGACCTCACCGCGCTCGGGCTCCGCTCCGAACCAGGGGGTCAGCTTGTCCACCAGGACACGGTCACCGACCTGCAACGTGTTCTGCATCGACTCCGACGGAATGGAGAAGGCCTGGACGAAGAAGGTCTTGATCACCAGCGCCAGGACCAGCGCGATGCCGACCAGGATCGGCAGTTCCTTCCAGAAGGAACGCTGCTTGCGCTGCTTGCCGGGGGCCTGCGACTCCGACTGGTCCGCCGACTCGGCGTCGGGCCGGTGGGACTCCGAAGAGCCCCCGGTGGGGCCCTCCGTCCCGTCGCCATGCTCGTCGGCGGTCTGGGCCGCCGCGTCCTCGACCGAGGCCGAGGACGCACCGGACTCGGCGGACCGGGCCGCTCGACCGCCAGAGCCCTCGGGCTCGCCGGCACCTGAGCGGGCGCCGATCACCACATCCCCCACAACGTCTCCTCCCTGCTGTGCGGACGCCCGCGCGCCCGCGCTCACAGTGCCGCACAGCGGGCACCACGCTCACCACGACCATGGACGCTTCGGGACTGCCCATCGCGGGCTCCCCTGACACCAGCACAGCCTCGACGCACGACCGGGACCTCCCGGCCGCACCTGCACTTCTCTATCACTCCAAGGCATCCGGCTCGCGGTCCCACGCGCGCGGCCCGGCCGCGAGACGCCCGGCCCGGCTCACTCGGGCGGCCGCCCTGGCCGGCGAACGACGGCCGGAAGGATGCCCAACACACCCATAACGAGCGGAGGTTCCATCGGAACCGGCCCAACGCCCACGGATTCCGGCGCAGTTCCGCGCGCCTGCGGAGCCCGGGCCAACGAGGAGAGTGAACTCGGCACGCCAAGTTGATGGAGGCGGTCCAGCGGCCAGGCGTTCATGAAGGCCCGGCCGACCACACCGCTCAGCGGGATGGTCCCCTGCCCCGGGTTCCCCATGTGGAAGCGGGAGTCGGCGGACACGTCCCGGTGGTCGCCCATGACCCAGAGCCGGCCCTGCGGCACCCGCACCTTGAAGGGCTGCCGGGACGGCGGGTTGGCGGGCGCGAGGTACGGCTCGTCCACCGGCGTGCCGTTGACGCTCAACCGGCCCTGCGTATCGCAGCACTCCACGGTGTCCCCGCCGACGCCGATGACCCGTTTGATCAAGTCCTGCTCGCTGTCCGACGGCAGCAGCCCGACGTAGGTGAGGACCTGCTTGGCCGCCCCCAGCACCGGACCGTCGCCGGACGGTTTGTGGTCGCCCTCCAACCAACCGCCCGGATCCTTGAACACCACCACGTCGCCGCGCTGCGGCTCGCTGCCGAACCAGGGGGTCAGCTTGTCCACCAGCACCCGGTCCCCGACCTGGATGGTCTGCTCCATCGAGCCGGAGGGAATCACGAACACCTGGAGCAGGAAGGTCTTCATCACCAGCGCGACCAGCAACGCCACCACGATGATCAGCGGGAACTCCCTCAGCAGCGACCGCTTGCGCCGCCGGGCCGCGCGTCGGGCGCTGCGGCGGCGATCGGCCCGGCCCCGGACCGGCAACACCACGGCTGGGCCCGCACCCCCGGGGGAGGCGTCTCCTGGTCCGGCACCGTCAGATCCGCCACTCGCGGGGTCGGCCTCCACACGCCCGGCCTCCACACGCCCGGTATCCACACGTCCGGCCTCCGCAGGTCCGGCACCTGCGGATCCGGCGCCGACCGGTCCGCCGGCGCCAGGCTCCGGGGCCGGGCGGTCCGCCACCCGGCCCCTGCCCCTGCTATCTCTGCTCCCCATGACCGCCCGTCCCCGCAGTCGCGGCGAAGGCTGCGGGCCGGTCCAGGCCGGTCAAGCGCGAGAACGGGTAGACCACCCAGTCCGCCCGGCCGATCACCCTGCTCTCGGGCACGAAGCCGCCGCCGGGCTCGCCGAGGTGGTCGCGGGAGTCACGGGAGGCGCTGCGGTGGTCCCCCATCACCCAGAGCTTGCCGGTCGGCACCACCACGTCGAAGGCCACGCTCGACGGCTGGTCCCCCGGGGCCAGGTAGGAGGACTCGTCGATCGGCACCCCGTTGACGGTGATCGGCCCGCCCGGGCCGGTGCTGGTCACCCGGTCCCCGCCGACGCCGATCACCCGTTTGACGTAGACCGTGTTCCCGGCCGGGGCCAGCCCGAGGTCCCGGCCGAGCGAGCTGAGCCCGTCCCAGAAGCCGGTCGGCCCGCCCGACCCCGGCAGGAAGGAGCCCGTCCCGTCGAAGACCACGACGTCGCCCCGCTGGGGGTGGCCGCCGAAGGCATAAGCGAGCTGGTTCGCGATCAACCGGTCGCCCGGTCGCAGGGTCTCCTCCATCGAACCGGACGGCACCGAGAACGGGCGCGCGACGAAGGCGTTCACCAGCAGCAGGGCCAGCAGGCAGATCCCCACGAGCAGCAACAGGTCCCGCGAGCGCGAGTGGCCCGGATCCTCATCCCCCGGCGCGCGCTCACCTTCCGGCACGCCCCCACCTTCCGGTGCACGCTCGCCCTCCGGCGCGTTCTCACCCTCTGGTGCGTCCTCGTCCTCGGAAGCGGCCTCGCCCTCCGGCGCACCCCCGGCGTCCGCCCGCGGGTCCCCACCGGGGCCGGATCCCTCCCCACCGGGCCCCGGGACGGCCCCCGAAACGACCGCGGACCGCGACAGCGAGTCCGCACCGGTGGGTACGGGACTGCCGTCGCGGTCCGCGGGTGGTTCGTGCGTGCTCATCGGGGGCTGAGCTTACCGTGCGGCGGCCCGGCCCCTCAGAGCGATCCGATCCCCCGGCGAGGCCGGGGGACGGTGGATCAGCGGTCGCGCTTCTCCTTGATCTTCGCGGCCTTGCCGCGGAGGTCACGCAGGTAGTACAGCTTGGCGCGGCGAACCGCACCGCGGGTCACGACCTCGATCTTCTCGACGACCGGGGTGTGCACCGGGAAGGTGCGCTCCACGCCGACGTTGAAGCTGACCTTGCGAACGGTGAAGGTCTCACCGACGCCGGCGCCGTGGCGGCGGATGACGACGCCCTGGAAGACCTGGACGCGGGAGCGGTTGCCCTCGATGACCCGGACGTGGACCTTCAGGGTGTCACCGGCGCGGAAGGCCGGAATGTCGCTACGCAGCGAGGCCGCGTCGACAGCAGCGAGCTTGTTGCTCATGTTGCTCTCCATCGCAGGCGCCACGGGCCGCCCACGGAAGTTCGTCACAATGGGGTTTGCTGCGGGCCGCATCGGCTGACGACGATCCCCCCGTGGCGAGGGCGCCGGTCCACGTGGCCCCTACGAAGGGGGCCCAGCAACAGACAGCAGCGGCCTATTCTTCCACACCGACGGCCACGGACCGAAATCGGCCGAGCTCCTCGTCCCAGGCCAGGCCGAGGATGCTGAGCGCCTCCCGGTCCTTCTTGTCGAAGGCTCCGTAGCGCCAGCGCTCGACCAGGTCGGTGCGGTTCGCCAGGGTCCGGGCGAAGGCCTGTTCCCGCCGCCAGCGGGCGATCCGGCCGTGGTTTCCGCTGAGCAGCACGTCCGGCACGGTCCGGCCGCGCCATTCGGCGGGCTTGGTGTAGACCGGGCCCTCCAGCAGGTCGGCCATCGCACCGGGCGCGAAGGAGTCGTCCCGGTGGGACTCGGCGTTGCCGAGCACCCCGGGCAGCAGCCGGGCGATCGCCTCGACCATCACCAGCACGGCGACCTCGCCACCGGCCAGCACATAGTCGCCGATCGAGGCCTCGACCACCGGCATCCGGGTGGCCGCCTCCTCGATGACCCGCCGGTCGATGCCCTCGTACCGGGCGGGGGTGAACGCCAGCCAGGGGCGGCTCGCCAGTTCCTGGGCGAGTTCCTGCGTGAACGGCCGCCCGCTGGGGGTGGGCACGACGAGCGTCGGCAGCTGACCCTCGGGCCCGCCGGCGACCACCGCGTCCAGCGCCTCGCCCCACGGCTCGGGCTTCATCACCATGCCGGGGCCGCCGCCGTACGGGCTGTCGTCCACGGTCCGGTGCACGTCGTGGGTCCACTCGCGCAGGTCGTGGACGTGCACGTCCAGCTGGCCGCGGGAGCGGGCCTTGCCGACCAGCGAGATGTTCAACGGTTCCAGGTACTCGGGGAAGATCGAGACGACGTCGATCCGCATCCCGTCCTGGACCTGCGCGACGCCCTCCTCCACCGTCACTCCGACCCCTCCGCGCCCTTGGCGCCGGCCGCACCCTCGGCGCCCTCGACACCCTCAGCGTCCTCGACACCCTCAGCATCCTCGGCGTCCTCGCCCTCGGCGGAGGCACCACGGGCGACCTCGGCCTGCTCGGGTTCGATCAGGCCGACCGGCGGGGTGATCACGGCACGCTGGTTCTCCAGGTCGATGGTCGGCACGATCTGGCGGACGAAGGGCACCAGCACCTCCGTCCCGTCGGCCTTCTCCACCGTAAGCAGGTCCTGGTACGGCAGGTGGACGACCTCGGTCAGCTCGCCGACGAGGGTGCCGTCGAGCAGCACCACGTCCAGGCCGATCAGCTGGTGGTCGTAGTACTCCTCCGGGTCCTCGGGGCTCTCCTCCGGGTCGACCTCGGAGATGAGCAGCGTGCCCCGCAGCGCCTCCGCCGCGTTGCGGTCCTTGACGCCGGCGAAGCGCAGCAGCAGCCGGCCGCTGTGCACCTTGCCGGACTCGATGGTCAGCGGGCCCACCGACGCGGGGTCGGTGAACAGGACGGCACCGGGGCCGAGCCGGAGCTCCGGCTCGTCGGTGCGGACCTCGACGCTGACGTCCCCCCTGATGCCGTGGGCGCGGCCGATCTTGCCGACGACGAGCTGCACGGTGATCGTTCTCCTGGAGTTCCTGAAGCGGGACGGAATGCGGGAAGCGCGAGAAACGCGAAAGGCCGACCGGGACGACATGCGTCCCGGCCGGCCTCACAAGCCCTGACGGCTGAACGAGCAGCTGCGTCAGCGAATGTTGTCCACGTCGACCAGGTCGACCCGGACGTTGCGACCGCCGAGGGCGCCGACCACGGTGCGCAGTGCGCGCGCCGTGCGGCCACCCCGGCCGATCACCTTGCCGAGGTCATCGGGGTGCACTCGCACCTCGATGGTGTTGCCCCGACGCAGGTTGCGCGAGCGCACCTGCACCTCGTCGGGGTGCTCGACGATGCCCTTCACCAAGTGGTCGAGGGCGTCCTCGATCACGCTCAGGCCTCGGCGGCGGCGTCGGCCTCAGCCTCGACCTTGTCCGACTTCTTGGCCTTCGGGGTGATGGCAACACCGGTGGTGGCGTCCTCGAAGCCGGCGACGGCCTTCGCGAACAGGTGCGAGAAGTCCTCGACCTTGGGCTCGGCGACCAGCAGCGGCGCCGGGGCCGGGAGGCCCTTGAACTTCTGCCAGTCGCCGGTCAGCTTGAGGATGGCGAGCACCGGCTCGGTCGGCTGGGCGCCGACGGACAGCCAGTACTGGGCCCGGTCGGTGTCGACCTCGATCTTCGAGGGGTTGTAGGTCGGCTGGTAGATGCCGATCTCCTCGATCGCGCGGCCGTCACGCTTGGTGCGCGAGTCGGCGACGACGATGCGGTAGTGCGGGGAGCGAATCTTGCCGAGACGCTTGAGCTTGATCTTGACTGCCACGGGAGTGGATTCTCCTGGTGTTGACGTGGGTGAGCGGCCGCGCCGTCGCGTGGGGTTGCGCCGTGGGCCGTTCAAGGGACACGCCAGCCGTAGGAGAGAGGGGTCCTGCTCGGCTGCCGAGTACTCAGCTGTCCATTCTGCCATACCGGCGCGAACCGCCTTCGCTCGGCCATCCGCAGGAGGCATCCCGGCTGCATCCCAGCCGTACCCCGGCCGCGCACCCAGCCGTGCCCCAGCGGCGCGCCCGGCCGTCCGCGGGCCGCGCACGACCCTCCGGAGGCCGCCCCCCGACCGCCTCCGCAGGCCCGTCCACAAGGCGCGACCGGGAGCCCTCGCTCCCGGTCCGCCCACGAACTCACCGATGTACCGCTCGCTCCGGCCGGATCCGCTGCCCGCACAGCCGTCCGCCGGCCTTCCCCGTCTTCTGGTGTTCCGGTCTAACGATCTCCCGGTCCGGTGGACCGATCGGTCACGAGATCTTGAACGGCTGCTGGCACGCGCCGCAGACGATGGACGCCTGGGCGAGCACCGACGGCACGACCCGGACGTTCCGTCCGCAGCCGCACACCGCCTTGACCCGGACGCCGCCCCCGGAGGAGCCGTGCCGGGCGGCCGGGCCGCGGAAGGCCCGCGTCGTACCGTCGCCGGCCACCGCCTCCTGGTGCGCGCCGAGGGCGCGGTCCAGTCGCTCGATGGTCTCCGCGTAGCGCTCCTGGGTCTCCTTGAGCATGGTCACCTGGGAGAAGCCGCTGCTCGCGTGCGGTTCGACCGGGTGCGCCAGTCCGAGCTCGGAGGCGAGCAGCAGGAAGCGCCGGTTGTGGTAGCGGCCGGCTCGCGAGGTGTCCCGGATGTCCCGGGCCGCGGCCAGACCGTGGGCAGCCTCGTGGAGGAGCCGCTCGAAACCGAGCCGGGTGCCACAGGCCGAGGAGGATTCGCCGATCAGGGCCTCGGGCGAGGCCAGGTCGGGGAGGTCCTGGTGGTGGGCCTGGATGTCACTCCAGGCGGCGGCCAGTTCGGCCGCGAGGACGAGGGGCTGTGTCGTGCTCACGCTAGACCAACGATGGAGTGCGAGCCGATGTTCCGCATGTTCTCGTTCTTCGGGAATTCCCAGGAAACTCCCAGGAATGCATGGTCGCGCGCGAATTGCGCGTTCCGGATCTGACGCAAGACCAACCCCCTGCCGGTTTCGGCTCGCCGCAGCTCGGCGGGCCTCGTGAATTCCGTCCGGGGGCGGGCTGTCGCCCCCTGGACGTACGGCCCGTGGACCCGTCGAGTTGACAGGGCCACGGGCCGTACACCGTACCGCTATTGCGTTAATACCGGCAGTTGACCGGCCAGTAGGGATGTCCGCGGTCGGGGCGCCCCTCGGACAGTTACCGGATTCTTACTCATCCGCATTCCGGGCAAATGTCGCCGGCAACGGTCATTACCTGCTGGTAACAGGCATCAGTACGCGCGGGCGACGATCGCGATATTGCCGTCCTGGTCGTCCGCCAGCGGCACCGAGCCGTCGGCCGCGACAATGCAGCGCACCGAAACGCCCTGCTCGGCCAGCTTGGCCTCGCCCTCCGGGCCGAGGTCGGCCCAGGAGATCCGGCCCCAACCGGTCGCGGCGGCCTCGGCGGCCTCCTCGATGGTCTTGACGTCGACGGTACGGGCCTCGCGGCGCTCGCGGGACTGGCGCAGCAGCAGCGCCTGGTCCTCCTCCAGGATGCCCGGGACCAGCGCGGCCAGGGAGTCGATGGAGACGGGCTCCTTGCCGCCGGGGATCCGGCGGGCCAGCATCGCGGTGCCGTTCTCGAGGTCGCGCGGGCCGACCTCGATGCGCAGCGGCACGCCCTTGAGCTCCCAGTCCACCGCGCGGCGGCCGAACGGGGTGTCGGTGCGGTCGTCGACGACCACCCGGACACCGGCGGCCTCCAGCGTGGCGCCGATCTCGCGCACCTTGGCGATGACCGCGTCGTCGCCCTTGATGGCGAGCACGACGGCCTGGACGGCGGCCAGTCGCGGGGGCACCCGCAGGCCGTTGTCGTCGCCGTGGGACATGATCAGGCCGCCGACCATGCGGGTCGAGACGCCCCACGAGGTCTGCCAGACGTGCTCGCGCTCGCCGCCCTGGAGCTGGTAGGTCGTGTTGAACGCCTTGGCGAAGTTCTGGCCCAGCTCGTGGCTGGTGCCCATCTGCAGCGCCTTGCCGTCGCCCATCATGCCCTCCAGGGTGAGGGTGTTGATGGCGCCGGCGAACCGCTCCTTGGCCGTCTTGCGACCGAGCACGACGTCGATGCCGAGCACGTTCGTCATGAAGTCGCCGTAGACCTGGGTGTGGATCATCGACGCGTACGCGCGGGCGTCCTCGTAGGTGGCGTGGGCGGTGTGGCCCTCCTGCCAGAGGAACTCGGTGGTGCGCAGGAAGACGCGCGGGCGCAGCTCCCAACGGACCACGTTGGCCCACTGGTTGATCAGCAGGGGCAGGTCGCGGTGGCTCTGCACCCACTTCGAGAAGTACTCGTTGATGATCGTCTCGGAGGTGGGCCGGACGACGACCGGCTCGTCGAGCTGCTTGCCGCCGCCGTGGGTGACCACCGCGAGCTCGGGGGCGAAGCCCTCGACGTGCTCGGCCTCCCTGGTCAGGTAGGACTGCGGGATGAACATCGGGAAGTAGGCGTTCTGCGCGCCGGCCTTCTTGATCCGCGCGTCCATCTCCTGCTGCATCCGCTCCCACAGGCCGTAGCCGTACGGTCGGATGACCATGGTGCCGCGCACCGGACCGTTGTCGGCCAGCTCGGCCTTGTTGATGAGGTCCTGGTACCAGCGCGGGAAGTCTTCCGCCTGAGGGGTGAGAACGGGTGCCTTAGCCATGGCCCGAATGGTACGGGGCGCGGCCCCCTGACTTCGAATCGATAACACGCCCGCGGCCGCCGGACGGACGACCGCCGCACCCGCCGGACGGGCGACCGCGCACCCGCCGGCGGCAGGAGGCGGCACCCGCCGACCGCAGGGGGCGCACGACCGCGACACGCGCGCACCACCCTGCACCCCTCTGGACGCCGGGCCCGACCCGCTGTTCGCTGGAGTGGGGCGGGACTTTGGGGGAGCCGTAGCAGCACACCGAAGGACCGGATGGGAGGCCGCGATGGCTTCAGCTCGGACGACCGGCACGACCGTACGACCGACAGGCGCACGACCGCACCACCCGCAGCCCGGGGCGGCGCGGCCCGCGCGGGCGCGCGACTGGGCGGAGATCCAGGAGCGCATGCTCGTGCCGCTCTACGAGGCGGTCCACGACCGGCTGGAGGTCGGCCCGGCGACCAGCGTGCTGGGCCTGGGCTGCCGGTCCGGACTGGCGCTGCTGCTCGCCGCCGGGCGCGGTGCCCAGGTCACCGGCCAGGAGCCGCGGGACGAGCTGCGCGAGCTGGCCCATGACCGTCGGCTGCGGGTGTGCGCGGGGGCCCGGCCGACCGCTGCCGTCCCCCGCTCGGCCCATTCGCTGGTGACGGTGTTCGAGCAGTTGCCCGGTTGCGCCGAGCCGGGTGCGGTGGTCGTCGAGGCCGCCCGGCTGACCCTCCCGGGCGGGCACGTGGTGCTGGCCGCCTGGGGCCCTCCGGAGCGCTGCCAGAGCGCCCCGGTGCTGGACGTGGCGCGTCGGCGGGCGGGCCGGACCACCGCGCGCGACCCGTTCGAGCTGAGCACGCCCGGCACGCTGGAGGACCTGCTCGCCCCGGCCGGCCTGCGCCCGGCCGGCAGCGGGCGGGTGAGCTGCCCGTTCGCCTACGCGGACCTGGACAGCGCGGTGCGCGGTCTGCTCTCCACCGGTCTGTTCGAGGCGGCCGAGGAGTTCTCCGGCGCGTCGCTGGTCGCCAAGGAGCTGGAGGAGGCGCTGCAGCCGTACCTGCGCGCGGACGGCTCGGTCCGGATGGAGAACGTCTTCCGCTACCTGATCGCCGAACGGCCCCGGTAGCGGCTGGCGGCGGCCGACCCCGACGGCGTTGGGAACGGGGCCCACGGCGACGCCCGGAACGAGACCCCGACGGCACTGGGAACGAGACCCCGACGGCGATCGGAACGGCCCCGGGCGACAACAGATCCGGCAACGACGAAACCGGGGGCGCCCGCCAGCGCGGCGAGCGCCCCCGGCCCGCCGGTTCACGCCTGGTCGAGCGACTTCTGGTCGGAGCCGGAGCCCTTCCGCGGCACCCCGGCCGCCCGGTACGCCTGCTCCTCGTCCAGCGTCTCCCCCTCCAGCAGCGCCGCCGCCAGCGCGTCCAGCCGGGCCCGCTGCTCGGTCAGCAGCCGCACCGCGTCCTCGTAGCACTCGGCGACGATCCGCCGGGCCTCCTCGTCCACCGCGTCGAGGGTGGTCGGCGCGGCGGAGAGCCCGTAGGCGCCCTGCGGGTCGGCGGGCACCGCGGTCAGCCGCCCGACCCGCTCGCTCATCCCCCACCGGCCGGCCATCCCGCGGGCGATGTTGGTGACCTGCTCCAGGTCGCTCTCCGCCCCGGTGGTGATCACCCCGTAGACCACCTGCTCGGCCGCCATCCCGCCGAGCGCGCCGATGATCCGGCCGCGCAGGTAGGGCTCGGTGTACGAGTAGCGGTCGTTCTCCGGAGTGGACAGGGTGACGCCGAGCGCCCGGCCGCGCGGCACGATGGTGATCTTGCGGACGGGGTCGGCGCCGGGCTGCAGCATGCCCAGCAGCGCGTGCCCGCTCTCGTGGTAGGCCGTGCGCTCGCGCTCCTCCTGCGGCATCACCAGCGGCCGGACGGCGCCGAGCTGGACCTTCTCCAGGGCGTCCGAGAGGTCCCGCTCGTTCACCGCGTCCTGCTTGCGCTTGACGGCCAGCAGGGCGGCCTCGTTGACCAGGTTGGCGAGTTCGGCGCCGGTCATCCCGGGGGTGACCTTGGCCAGCCGGGTGAGGTCGGCGTCGCCGGCCAGCGGGACGGTCCGGGTGTGGATGCGCAGGATGGCGGCGCGGCCGTCCCGGTCGGGCGGGCTGACGGTGATCCGCCGGTCGAACCGGCCGGGGCGCAGCAGCGCCGGGTCGAGCACGTCCGCGCGGTTGGTCGCGGCGATCACGATGACGCCCTCGGAGCCGGTGAAGCCGTCCATCTCGGTGAGGATCTGGTTGAGCGTCTGCTCGCGCTCGTCGTGCCCGCCCATGCCGCCGCCCGCGCCGCGCTGGCGGCCGATGGTGTCGATCTCGTCGATGAAGATGATCGCCGGGGCGACCTTGCGGGCCTCGGCGAACAGTTCACGGACCCGGCTGGCGCCGACGCCGACGATCATCTCGATGAACTCGGAGGCGGAGGCGGAGAAGAACGGCACGTCCGCCTCGCCGGCGACGGCCCTGGCGAGCAGGGTCTTGCCCGTCCCGGGCGGGCCGCTCAGCAGCACGCCGCGCGGCATCTTGGCGCCGAGCCTGCGGTACTGCTGCGGGTTCTTCAGGAAGTCGACCACCTCGGTGAGTTCGGCCTCGACCTCGTCGATGCCGGCCACGTCGGCGAAGGTGGTGCGCTTGCCCTGGTCGGCGGTGACCGGCTTGGGCGGGGCCTTGCGGCCGAGCGCGCCGGCGCCCAGCCCGCCGGCCATCCGGCGGGCGAGCAGCACCCAGATCAGGATCAGCAGCACCATGGGGGCCAGCGAGATCAGCAGGTTGGCGAGGAAGCTGCGCTGCTGGACCACCGGGGAGGTGGCGGTGACCTCGACGCCCTGCTGCTGCAGCGTGGTCCACAGGTTGTCGTTGGCGAAGGACGGCCGCTGGGTGGCGAAGTCGGTGTAGTCGCCCTTGCCGCCGTCCGGTTTGGGCTGGGCGCTCTTGAGGGTGCCCTCGATCGCGTCGCCCTTGGAGTAGATCTTGGTGATGTTGCCCTTGTTCAGCTGGTTGTTGAACTCGGTGTAGGAGATCGTGGTGGCGCCGGCGTTGCCGAAGAAGGACAGCAGCAGGTCGGAGATCAGGAACACCACGAGCGCGGTGAGGGCGAGCCCCATCCAGCCGCCGGGCATCCGGCGGCGGGGCGGCGGCGGGGGCGGGGCGCCCTCGGACCGCCAGGGCTGGTCGGGGGTCTGGCGCGGCGGCACGGGTTCGGTCACCCATCGGACGATACGGACGCGGGCTCGGGCGAGCCACCCGAAACGCCGCGCCGAGCACGCCCCTGACCAGCCTCGACGGGGCCCCGCCAGTGGCTGAGCACCGGTGCCCCGTCAGTGGCCGTGCCGCCCGGAGCCCCGCCCGTGGCTCAGAGGCCTCGCCGCCCCGTCAGTGGCCGCGCAGCGCCCCGCCCGTGGCTACGCCTCCGCGCCCGGCCACTCCTCGGCGGTCAGCGCGAACCGCTCGTGGTCCCGCCAGTCGCCCTGGAGGAACAGCATCCGGGGGGTGAAGCCCTCGTGCCGGAAGCCCAGCCGCTTGGCCATCGCGACCGACCGCTCGTTGTCCGGCTGCACGTTGATCTCCAGCCGGTGCAGGCCCAGCCCGCCGGCCGACTGCGGGGCGAAGCAGCGGTCCAGGACCAGCCGCAGCCCCTCCGTCATCCGCCCGGTGCCGGCGAACGGCAGGTACGCGTCGTAGCCCAGCGCGCCGTTGCAGAACCGGCCCATCACGATGTTGGCGACGTTCACCTTGCCGACCAGCCCGCCGGTGTCCCGGTCGACGATCAGGAAGGTGCGCAGGCCCGGCCCCTGGCGGTCCAGCAGTTCGGCCAGGCCGTCCGGCTCGACCGGGTTCCACCGCCCGATGTGGTCGGCGGACCGTCGGACCGCCTCGGCGTACACGTCCTTGTCCTCGGCCCGCGGGGCCCTGATCGTCACTCGCACACCACCATCATCGGGCATGCGAGCGGCCCGCCGCCCGGAAGGTCCCGGACGGCGGGCCGCTCGAACGACGGACCGGTCTACAGCAGGTCCTTGAACTCCTTGGGCAGCTCGAAGTCGGCCGGGCCCTTGCCCGCACCGAGGCCGAACGCGCCGCCGCCGGCCGGGTCCTGGTCGCCGCCCGGGCCGAGCGCGCGGCGCTGGGCGGCCGCGGCCTCCTCCTGCGCCCGCTTGAGCGGGTTGCCGCTCTTGCGCTTGCCCTTGGCCTGCGGGGCCTTCTTGCCGGACTTCTTGGCGCCGCCGCCCATGCCCGGGATCCCCGGCATGCCGGGCACGCCCTTGCCGGAGGCCATCGCGGACATCATCTTGCGGGCGTCGAAGAACCGCTCGACCAGGTTCTTCACCTCGCCGACCTGGACACCCGAGCCCTTGGCGATGCGGGCCCGGCGGGAGCCGTTGATCAGCTCCGGCTCGGCGCGCTCGGCCGGGGTCATCGACTTGATGATCGCGCCGACCCGGTTGACGTCCTTGTCGTCGATGTTGTTGATCTGGTCGCGGATCTGGCCCATCCCGGGCAGCATCCCCAGCAGCTTGGAGATCGAGCCCATCTTCTGGACCTGCTCCAGCTGCGACAGGAAGTCGTCCAGGGTGAACGCCTTCGGACCGCCGCGCAGCTTGGCGGCGATCTTCTCGGCCTCCTCCTGCGAGAAGGTCTGCTCGGCCTTCTCGATCAGCGAGAGGACGTCACCCATGCCGAGGATGCGCGAGGCCATCCGGTCGGGGTGGAAGGCGTCGAAGTCGTCGACCTTCTCGCCGTTGGAGGCGAACATGATCTGCCGGCCGGTGACGTGGGCGACCGACAAGGCGGCACCGCCGCGGGCGTCGCCGTCGAGCTTGGAGAGCACGACACCGGTGAAGTCGACGCCGTCGAGGAAGGCCTGCGCGGTGGTGACCGCGTCCTGGCCGATCATCGCGTCGACGACGAACAGGACCTCGTCCGGGTTGACCGCGGCGCGGATGTCCGCGGCCTGCTGCATCAGCTCAGCGTCGATGCCCAGGCGTCCGGCGGTGTCGACGACGACGACGTCGTACTGCTTCTGCTTGGCGTACTCGATCGAGTCCTTGGCCACCTGCACCGGGTCGCCGACGCCGTTGCCCGGCTGCGGGCCGTAGAAGGCCACGCCGGCGCGGTCGGCGACCACCTGGAGCTGGTTGACGGCGTTGGGCCGCTGGAGGTCGCAGGCGACCAGCAGCGGGGTGTGCTTCTGGCTCTTCAGCCAGTGGCCGAGCTTGCCCGCGAGGGTGGTCTTACCGGCACCCTGCAGACCGGCGAGCATGATCACCGTCGGGCCGTTCTTGGCGAACCGGACCCGGCGGGTCTCGCCACCGAGGATCGCGATGAGCTCCTCGTTGACGATCTTGATGATCTGCTGCGCGGGGTTGAGCGCGCCCGAGACCTCGGCGCCGGCCGCCCGCTCCTTGACCTGCTTGATGAAGGCCCGCACGACCGGCAGCGCGACGTCCGCCTCCAGCAGCGCGATGCGGATCTCGCGGGCGGTGGCGTCGATGTCCGCCTCGCTCAGGCGGCCCTTGCCCCGGAGGTTCTTGAACGTCGCTGCGAGGCGATCGGAAAGAGTGTCGAACACGTCGTCGCGGGTCCTCTGCGGCATCGGTATCGGTACGGTCGTCGCCCCCCAGGGTATCCGGCCGCCCCGGGTACGGTCTCCACCCGGGTTGCCACGACCTCGGAACGGACCTCGGCAGGCGCCGGCGGGCCCCGGCGGGCCGACCCCCGGCAGCCCCAGGCGGGCCCCGGCGGAACCCGGCGGAACCGCACCCCGGCGAGCCCCGAAGGCCCCCGGTACGGCTCAGCCCAGCGCCGCCCGAACCGCCGCCGCCACCTCCCCGGCCCGCCCGGCGGAGAGCGACCGCCCCTCCCCGTCGGTCAGGTAGAAGGAGTCGACGGCCTCCGCGCCCAGCGTCGAGACGTGCGCCGTCCGCACCCGCACGCCCGCCCCGTCCAGCGCCCGGCCGATCCGGTGCAGCAGCCCCGGCGCGTCGTGCGCGCGGACCTCCAGGACGGTCGCGGTCGCCGAGGCCACCGCAGGCGCCACCGCGACCACCGGCGGCGGGGTGGGGATGCCCCGGCGGCGCGGGGCGGCGGCGTCCCGCTCGGCCAGCCGGCGCGCGACGTCCAGCGAGCCGTCCAGCGCCCGGCGCAGGTCGGCCCGTAGCCGGGCGGCCTCCGGCAGCTCGCCGAACTCGGCGGCCACCCGCCAGGACAGCAGCAGCACCGGGCCGGCGCCGATCGGGTCCAGCTCGCGCAGACCGGCCGAGCGCACGGCCAGCCGGTGCAGCGCGAGCACCCCGGCGACGGTGCCGAGCAGTCCGGGCCGGTCCGGGACGGCCAGGGTCAGCTCGACGCCCATCGGCTCGGCGCCCGGCTCCGCACCCTCGGACCGCGCCAGCAGCGACAGGGCGGGCCCGCCGGTCCGGGCGGCCTCCACCGCGAGCCGTTCCTGCGCGGCGGTCGGCGCGGTCTCCACGGGCGCGGCGTAGGCGCCGGCCAGCCGGGCGGCGACCCGGGCCGCCAGGCCGTCCACCAGCGAGGCCCGCCAGCCGCTCCACGCGGCCGGGCCGGTGGCCAGCGCGTCCGCCTCGGTGAGCACGTGCAGCAGCTCCAGCTGGGCCGCGGTGCCGACCACCTTGGTGATCGCCTCGACGGTGGCCGGGTCGTCCGGGTCCCGTCGGGTCGCGGTGTCGACCAGGGTCAGGTGGTGGCGGACCAGCACCGCCAGGGTCTCGGTGTCCTCGGGGCCGAAACCCATCCGGGCGGCGACGTCCCGGACGATGACCTCGCCGGCCTCGCTGTGGTCGCCGGGCCAGCCCTTGCCGATGTCGTGCAGCAGCGCGGCGACCAGCAGGAGGTCCGGCCGGGCCACCCGGCGGGTCATCGCCGCGGCCCGCACCGCCGTCTCCACCAGGTGCCGGTCCACCGTCCAGCGGTGCACGGCGTTGCGCTGCGGACGGCAGCGCACCCGCTCCCAGTCCGGCAGCAGCCGGGTGACCAGTCCCTCCGCCTCCAGCGCCTCCCACACCGGGACGGCCGCCTCGCCCGCGCCCAGCAGGGTGACCAGTTGCTCGCGCGCCTCGTCCGGCCAGGGCACCGGCAGCGGGCGGCACTCGGCGGCCAGCCGGCGCACCGTCGCGTACGAGACGGTGAGCCCGTTCTGCGCGGCGGCGGCCGCGGCGCGCAGCGGCAGCACCGGGTCGGCGGCCGGGCGGGCGCCCTGGGCGAGCACCGCCTCGCCGTCCTGCTCGACCACGCCCTCGGCGAGCGGCCGGCGCGCGACCGTGCCCCGGGCCACCGCGCCCGCGCCACGCCCGGCGCCGGTGAACGGGAAGGCCAGCCGGGCGGCCCGGCGGCCCCGGCCGGACCGGGCGGCGAGCACCCGCTCCACCGCCCGCCAGGTGACGTCACTCGCGTAGGCGACGGTGCGGGCGGCCTCGTAGACCTGGCGCAGCAGGGTGTCGGCGTCCAGCACGCCGAGCCGTTCGGCGACCTGGTCCTGGTCCTGGAGGCCGAGCCGCTCGGTGGCCCGGCCGGTGGCCAGGTGCAGCGCGTCGCGGACGTCGGCGAGCCGCAGCGCGGCGGCGTCCAGGCCGTCCCGGGGGGCGTCGGCGAGCCAGGTGGCGGCGACGGCGTTGAGCACGACGGCGTCGCGCAGGCCGCCGCGGGCCTCCTTGAGGTCGGGCTCCAGCAGGAACGACAGCTCGCCGTGCCGCTCGGCCCGCTCCCGCCCGAGGTCGCGCAGTTCCGGCAGGCGCGCGGGGGCGCTCGCGCGCCAGTCGGTGAGCACGGCGGAGCGCAGGGCGGCGGTGAGCTCCTGGTCCCCGGCGAGGTGGCGGGCGTCCAGCAGGCCGAGCTGGGCCTTGAGGTCCGCGGCGGCGACGGATCGGGCCTCGGCGACGGTGCGCACCGAGTGGTCGAGCGCGGCGCCGGCGTCCCAGACCGGGTACCAGATCCGCTCGGGCAGGTCGGGGTCGAGCCGGCCGTCGTGCAGCAGCAGGACGTCGAGGTCGCTGCGCGGGGACAGCTCGCCGCGCCCGTATCCGCCGACCGCGACCAGCGCGACGCCGGGCGGGCCGCCGGCGGCCGCGAGCAGACCGGCCAGCCAGTCGTCGGTGAGCCGGGCGAGAGCCGCGCGGCGGGGCCGCCCGGCCGGGCCGGGGCCGGCGAGCAGCGCGGCCCGGGCGGCGCCGTAGTCGGGAGGGCTGGTCTCGGTGGTCATGGCGTTTTGGTCCCGTCCGTCGTGCGGTTGAGCGGGCGGCGCCGGACGGCCTGCGGGCGGCCGATGGGAGATCTGCGGACGGCCCGGGCGGCCTGGCGCCGATGCGCCGTCGGCGGACCCGCGACCCCTCGGGGACGGCGGGCCCGCCTGCGGCGCGTCCTACGGTTCAGGGCCCTCGACGAAGGGCCCTCAGAGGGCGTCCGGCCCGCGCTCTCCGGTCCGGACCCGGACGGCGGTGTCGACCGGGACGCTCCAGACCTTGCCGTCGCCGATCTTGCCGGTCCGGGCGGCCTTCACCAGGACCTCGATCAGCTCGTCGGCGTCCTCGTCCTCGACCAGCACCTCGATTCTGGCCTTGGGGACCAGGTCCACGGTGTACTCGGCGCCCCGGTAGACCTCGGTGTGGCCGCGCTGGCGGCCGTAACCGCTGGCCTCGGTGACGGTCAGGCCGTGCACCCCGAAGGCCTGTAGGGCGGCCTTCACCTCGTCCAGGCGGTACGGCTTGATCACGGCGGTGATGAGCTTCATCGGGCGTCGACCTCGGTCTTCTCGGTGGGCTCGGCGGTGGTCGTGTCGGCGGCCTTCCCGGCGGCCGTGGCGGCTGGCTCGGCGGAGGGCTCGGCGGCGGCCTTCCCGGCGGCGGGCCTCTCCGCGGACCTCGCGGCCGCGGCGGCGCCGACCAGGCCCGGCAGGGCCCGCGCCAGGCCCGCGCCCACCGCGCTGAAATCGTAGGCGGACTCGGCGTGTTCGGCCTGGTCGATGCCGGCCACCTCGACCTCCTCGGCGACCCGGAAGCCGACCGTCCTGTCGATCGCCTTCGCCAGCAGCCAGGAGAGGACGAAGGAGTACGCGGCGACCACGGCCACGCCCATCGCCTGCTTGCCGAGCTGCGCCGGCCCGCCGCCGTAGAACAGGCCCTTGGCGGTCTGGCCGACCCCGCCGGTGGCGAACAGGCCGATCAGCAGCGAGCCGATCGCGCCGCCCACCGCGTGCACGCCGACCACGTCGAGCGAGTCGTCGAAGCCGAGGCGGTACTTGAGGCTGACCGCGGCGGCGCAGACCGCGCCGGCGATCAGGCCGATCGCCACCGCGCCCAGCGGGCTGACCGAGCCGCAGGCCGGGGTGATCGCGACCAGGCCGGACACCGCGCCGGAGGCGGCGCCCAGCGTGGTGAACGCGCCGTGCCTGAGCTTCTCGTAGACCAGCCAGCCGACCAGCGCCGCACCGGTGGCGACCTGGGTGTTGACCATCGCCATCGCGGCGACGCCGTTGGCGGCCAGCGCCGAGCCCGCGTTGAAGCCGAACCAGCCGAACCACAGCAGCCCGGAGCCGAGCATCACCAGCGGCAGGCTGTGCGGGCGCATCGGGTCCTTCTTGAAGCCGACCCGCTTGCCCAGCACCAGGCAGAGCGCGAGGCCGGCCACGCCCGCGTTGATGTGCACGGCCGTGCCGCCGGCGAAGTCGATCACGCCGTTGCGGTCGCCCAGCCAGCCGCCGTGGCCGCCGTCGAAGAAGAACACCCAGTGCGCGACCGGGAAGTAGACGACGGTCACCCAGAGCGCGATGAACAGGCCCCAGGCGCCGAACTTGGCCCGGTCCGCGATCGCGCCGCTGATCAGCGCCGGGGTGATGATCGCGAACATCAGCTGGAAGGTGGCGAACGCGGTGACCGGGATGGTCCCGGTGAGGTCGTTCAGGCCGATGCCGCGCATCCCGAGGAAGTCCAGGTTGCCGATGAGGCCGGCGAAGGAGTCGGGCCCGAAGCTGAGCGAGTACCCGTAGAGGACCCAGAGCACGCTGACGATGCCGAGCGAGAGGAAGCTCATCGCCAGCATGTTCAGGGTGCTCTTGGCCCTGACCATGCCCCCGTAGAAGAAGGCCAGGCCCGGGGTCATCACCATGACCAGGGCCGCACTGATGAGCACGAAGGCGGTGTCGCCCGCGCTGAAGCCGTCCGGCATCGGCGTCTCCTCTGCGTGGAAGCCGATCCAAACCCGGATTACCCGTCCCGTGCCACCCGGGGTGTCGGCGATGAAGAGGAGAGTGCCGAAGGCTGGTTTCGGCCAGTGCGGCCCGTTGTTTCGCGGCCGTGACGCGTACGACGCGCGGGTTACGCCTTCGTGAACGACGGCCGTGCCGCAGGGCCGAACGGGTTACCGTGCCGCCGAACGGGACGGCCGGTGGCACGACGGCCACCGACCGTGGCGGCGGCGGCCGTCACGGTCGGCGGGGTCCTCGGGCCGGATCCGCGGCCCACGGGCTCGGGGTGCTCAGACCACCGAGACGTACTCGGGGATGTCCTGGACGACGCGCTCCTTGAGCCGGCTCACCGCGTCCACGCCCTTGAACCGGGCGGCCGCGGCCTCGGTGGTCTTGCGGACCCGGGAGTTCAGCCGCTCCGAGCGCACCTTGGTGGCGATGTCCACCGCCTGCTCGGCCATCACCGCGGCCTGCTCGGCCTCCCGCTGCAACAGGTGGACGCTGGCCATGCCGATCAGGTTGAAGGCGTACGAGCGCACGTGGTCGCCGTCCTGGCGGAACAGGTCGACCGCGCGCTCCATCACCGGCGCGGACATCGAGGCGTACAGCTGGGCGTTGTCGGAGTGGTACGCGAGGTCGCGGAAGGAGTGCGCGTTCTCGGCGTTCAGCTCGGCCGGCGAGAAGAACTTCAGCCAGTCCGGCTCCTCCTCCCCCTCGCGGATGTCGGTGAAGGTGTCCTCGGCCAGCCGGACGGCCCGGGCGCAGCGGTTCACCTCGCCGATGGTGGCGTAGGCGCGCGCCTCCATCGCGTACAGCAGGGACTGCTGGCGCGCGCTGGCGGTGTCCCGGCTGCCGTACTGCGCCAGGTGGATCAGCTCCAGGGCGTCCTCGCCCCGGTTGAGGTGGATCATCTGGCGGCTCATGTCGGTGAGGATGAGTGCGCCGAACGGGCGGTCCCCGGCCTCCTTGGCGGCGTGCAGGGCCAGCACGTAGTACTTCTGCGCGCTCGGGTGCATTCCGACGTCGTACGACATCCACCCGGCCAGGTGGGCGAGTTCGGCGGTGAGCCGGAACAGCCGCCGGGTGGTGTTCTCGTTGTACGTCTCCTGGAGCAGGTCGGTGACCTCGTGGAGCTGGCCGACGACGGCCTTGCGGCGCAGCCCGCCGCCGTTCTGCGCGTCCCACTGCCGGAACATGACCGTGGTCTGCTCCAGCAGTTCGAGCTCGGGCTCGGACAGCCGGCCGGTGAACGGATCGCCGCCGTTGGCCGCGGCGAGGATCGGGGTGGGGGCGCCGGTCGGGCCTGGGGTGAGCCAGCGCTGCATCGGCTCGATCAGCGCGGCGCCGGCGGTCAGCGCGAGCGAGGTGCCGAGGAAGCCCCGGCGGTTGAGCATCAGGTCGCTGCGGGAGTAGTCGCTGATCAGCTGGACGGTCTGCGGCGCGCTCCACGGCAGGTCGACGCCGCCGCCCACGGTGGAGACCGGGATCGCGGCGCGCAGGCCGAGGTCCTCGATCGAGACCACCGAGCCGAAGCGCTCGGAGAAGAGCTCCGACATGATCTTGGGAATCGGCTCGCGGGGCTGTTCGCCGTCGAGCCATCGGCGCACCCGCGAGGTGTCGGTGGACACGTGGTGGGCACCGATCTGCCGGGCCCGGCGGTTGACCTGACGGGCCAACTCGCCCTTGGACCAGCCGCTGCGGGCGAACCAGGTGGTCAGCTTCTCGTTGGGTTGCTTCTCTGCCATGGGAACGTCCCCATCCCGCCCGGCCCCCTCGGGGCCCCGATCGTGACGCCCGACGGTTTCGGGCCCTTGCCAGACGTACCGTGCCTGAGGTGTTGCCGTACCACGCTCTCGCACTGGTGTGCCATCGTTACGGACGGACCGTCAGATTCCCAACTCCCGCGCCCTGGCGGACCGGAGTCGATTCCACGATGACGTCCGTGTGCTGAACGTAATGCCCCGCGCGGCGCCCACGGGAGCGGCCCTGGCGAAACGCCACCTTTCGCCACCCCCACGAGTGAACCGAAGCCACGGCCCACGCGCTTCACTAGGAAGTCCGACGGCCCGGCATATGCGGGCCGCCAAGGCCTCCGGCGAAACCCGGCAGCCCCGGCAACCCACCGCAGTCACAGGCGAGTTCGACGCCCACCCTGATCGGCGGCCGCCTCGCCCACCCCACGATCCGGCATCGGTGCCGCCAGCCACAAGGCGGCGCCCGAGGCGCACCACCATGACAGGCGCACACCGGGCGCTGCACGCCGCCACCGCACAACGCACCACGCAACGGACAATCAACACACAGTCACCATCCCGTAACCATCGGCGACGGGAACCTGTTGGGGGAGGCATGGACAACCTGTTCGGCGAACTTCGACTGGGACACCTGCGGTTGACTCCGCTGGGCGCGCGCCGCCGCACCAAGGTCACCGCGTCCCAAGCCGCCGCGGAGTACACCGGCCGCTGGGGCTGGACGGTCGCCACCGGCGCCCCGGCCGGCTCCGCCACCGCCCCGACCCGCTGTCCCTGCGGCTCCGACCGCTGCGCCGCACCCGGCCTGCATCCCGTACCGGGCGGCGAGGACCGGTCCCGGGAAGCGGGCGCCGGGGGCTCGGTTCTCTTCCCCACCGGCCGCGCCTTCGACGTCCTGGACGTCCCCGAGCAGGCCGGACTACAGGCGCTGGTCCGGCTGGAGCGGATGGGCACCCAGGTCGGCCCGGTGCTCGCCCCGCCCACCGGCCGGCTGCAGTTCCTGGTCGCCGCCGGCGCCGCCCGCCGACTGCCCGACCTGCTCTACCGGATGGGCTGGGACGACGCCGCGCTCGACCTCACCTGCCACGGCGAGGGCAGCTACGTCGCCGCCCCGCCCACCGTGCTCGGCGCGCTCGGCCCGGTCCGCTGGCTGCGCCGCCCCACCCGCGACAACGCCGGCTGCCCGCCCGAGGCCCGGCTGCTGCTCGGCACCCTCGCCTACGCCTGCCACCGCGGCCGCGAGCGCACCGCCGAACCTGCCTGGCTCGCCTCGTAGGCCTCCGCGCGCCCCGCACGTCTCGGCGTGCGCCCCTCCAGCTCGGCGCGCCCCTCCAGCTCGGCGCGCTCCTCCGCCTCGGCACGCTCCTCCGGTCCCGGGCACCCCGCCGGCCCCCGGGCGGCAACGCGAAAGGGCCCGCCCCTCGCGGAGCGGACCCTTCGTGCGTACGGGGCCTCAGTCCCCGATCAGCGCGTCCACGAACGCGCCCGGCTCGAACGGCGCCAGGTCGTCCGCACCCTCGCCCAGGCCGACCAGCTTGACCGGCACGCCCAGGTCGCGCTGGACCGCGACCACGATGCCGCCCTTGGCGGTGCCGTCCAGCTTGGTCAGCACGATGCCGGTGATGTCGACCACCTCGGCGAACACCCGGGCCTGGATCAGGCCGTTCTGGCCGGTGGTGGCGTCCAGCACCAGCAGCACCTCGTCCACCGGGCCGTGCTTCTCGACGACCCGCTTGACCTTGCCCAGCTCGTCCATCAGGCCGGTCTTGGTGTGCAGCCGGCCGGCGGTGTCCACCAGCACGGTGTCGGCGCCCTCGGCGATGCCCTCCTTGACCGCGTCGAACGCGATCGAGGCCGGGTCACCGCCCTCCGGGCCGCGCACGGTGCGCGCACCGACCCGCTCGCCCCAGGTCTGCAGCTGGTCGGCGGCGGCGGCCCGGAAGGTGTCGGCGGCGCCGAGCACCACCTTGCGGCCGTCGGCGACCAGGACGCGGGCGAGCTTGCCGGTGGTGGTGGTCTTGCCGACGCCGTTGACGCCGACCACCAGGACCACGGCCGGCCCCTCCGCGTGCTTGGTGGAGCGGACGGTGCGGTCGGAGTCCTTGCCGATCAGCTCGACGAGCTCCTCGCGCAGCAGCGCGCGCAGTTCGTCGGGCGTCCGGGTGCCGAGCACCTTCACCCGGGTGCGCAGCCGCTCGACCAGCTCCTGGGTGGGGGCCACGCCGACGTCGGCGGTCAGCAGGGTCTCCTCGATCTCCTCCCAGGTGTCCTCGTCCAGGTGCTCGCGGGAGAGCAGCGAGAGCAGGCCCTTGCCGAGCGAGTTCTGCGAGCGGGAGAGCCGGGAGCGCAGCCGGACCAGTCGGCCCGCGGTGGGCTCGGGGACCTCGACGGCGGGTGCCGTCTCGGCCTCGGCGGCCTCGACCTCGACCTCGGTCGGGGCCGTGGCCGGGGCTCCGGTCGAGGCTTCGGTCTCGGGGAGCTGCACCTCCTCGACGGTGCGGCGGGGCTCCTCGGTCGGCGGCGCGGCCTCCTCGCCGACCTGGGGCTCCTGCGGGGTGGTCGGCGGCGCCGTGATGACCGGCGACTGCGACTTCGGGGGCAGTTGCTGGCGTCGTCTGCCGGAAACGACGAGGCCGGCGATCGCGCCGATGGCGACCACGGCGATGACTACGGCAAGGATCACGTATTCCACATAAATCTCCTTCTCGGGATCCCACGACAGAGTGATCCTTCGGTCACCGACGCACGGAGCGTCGCCGCCTCCCTTACGCTGACCGCTGTGCCGTGCGGCACCGGTCAGGGCTTGGCCGTCATGAGGTCGTCAAACGGCTGAACGAGAAGCCCCCTCGCGAGCGAGGGGGAGGAGTCACAACCGCTCCAGTATCCGTGATCGGAGCGTCCGGGAGCATCTGCCCGGGCCAGGCCGGTGGATCAGTCTGTCGACCCGGAGACAACAGCCTCGTCGCGCCGCCGAGGAGGCATCGGGCGCGCCCTTCGCTCCCGGCGCCCCTCGCGCAGCCGCTGGCTGATCACCTGCGAGATGCCGTCGCCCTTCATGGTCACGCCGTAGAGGGCGTCCGCGGACTCCATGGTCAGCTTCTGGTGGGTGATCACGATCAGCTGGGAGCTCTCCCGCAGCTCCTCCATGATCCCGACCAGCCGGCGCAGGTTGGTCTCGTCGAGCGCCGCCTCCACCTCGTCCATCACGTAGAACGGACTGGGCCTGGCCTTGAAGATCGCCACCAGCAGTGCCACCGCGGTCAGCGAGCGCTCGCCGCCGGACAGCAGCGACAGCCGCTTGACCTTCTTGCCCGGCGGGCGGGCCTCCACCTCGACGCCGGTGGTGAGCATGTGGTCGGGGTCGGTCAGCACCAGCCGCCCCTCGCCGCCGGGGAACAGCCGGGCGAAGACGCCCTCGAACTGGGCGGCGGTGTCGTGGTACGCCGAGGCGAACAGCTGCTCGACCCGTTCGTCCACCTCCCGGACGATGTCCAGCAGGTCGCGCCGGCTGCGCTTGAGGTCGTCCAGTTGCTCCCCGAGGAACTGGTGGCGCTCCTCCAGCGCCGCGAACTCCTCCAGCGCCAGCGGGTTGACCTTGCCCAGTTGCTGGTACGCCTTCTCGGCCGCCCTGAGCCGCTTCTCCTGCTCGGCCCGGTCGTACGGGCGCGGCTCGCCCGGCTCCCGTCCTTCTTCCGGGGTCGACGGCGGGACGGGCTGGTCCGGCCCGTAGGTGGCGAGCAGTTCGCCGCCGTCGATGCCGAACTCCTCCAGCGCCCGGGCCTCCAGCTGCTCGATCCGCAGCCGCTTCTCGGCCCGCAGCACCTCGTCCCGGTGGCCGGCGTCGACCAGTTTGTCCAGTTCCTCCTTGAGACCGCGTCCGTGCTCGCGGTGCGCCCGCAGTTCGGTCTCGCGCTCGGCGCGCGCCTGCTCGACCGCCGCCCGCCCGGCGTCCGCGCGGGACAGCGACACCTCCAGGCAGGCCAGCAGCTGTCGGGCGCCCGCCGCGACGGCGTTCGCCACCCCGGCGTCGTGCTCGGCGCGTCGGCGGCGCTCGGCGGCCCGGGCACGCGCCTCGCGCTCGGCGCGGGCGGCCCGGTCCAGCTGGTCCGCCCGGCCGGCGAGCGCGCGGACCCGCTCCTCGTGGGTGCGCACCGCGAGCCTGGCCTCCAGCTCGGCCTGCCGGGAGCCGGTGGCGGCCTCGGCCAGCCGCTGCTGCTCGGCGGTGTCCGGCTCGTCCTCTCCGGAGTCCTGCGAGTCCTCGGCCGCGGCCAGGCGTTCGGCCAACTCCTCCGCGGTGGCGAGGAGTTCCGCCAGGCCCTGGTCGGCCCGCGCGGCGGCGGCGGACAGCCGATCGGCCTCGCCGGCGGCGGCCCTGGCCTGCCCGCCGAGGCGGCCGAGCGTGCCCGCCACCTGGGCGCGCTCCTTCTCCTGCCGCCGCCGCTGCTCGGCGAGTTGCTCCACGGCGGCGTCCGACTCCCGCCGCTGCTCGGCGAGTTCGGCCAGGCGTGCGGCCGACTCGGTGCAACGGAGGGCGAGTTCGGTGATCGCCCGGGCGGTCTCCTCGACCGCCGCCCGGATCTCCAGCAGGCTCGGCACACCGTCGGAGCCGCCCTGCGCGAAGTCGGCGCCGAGCCGGTCCCCGGCGGCGGTGACGGCGGTCAGCCCGGGGTGGTCGGCGACCAGCCGCAGCGCCTCGTCGAGGGTGCCGACGACCGCCACCCGGGCCAGCAGGCCCCGCACGGCACCGACCAACCCGGCCGGCCCGTCGACGAGTTCGGCGGCCCAGCGGGCTCCTTCCGGCAACTCTCCGACGCCGGCGAGCGGTTCACCGGCACCCCCGATCGGCAGCGCGGCCCGGCCGGCACCCTCGATCAGCAGCGCGGCCCGGCCGGCGTCCTCGGCACGCAGCAGCCGCAGCGCCTCGGCGGCGGTGCCGGGCGAGTCGACGGCGATCGCGTCGGCGGCCGCACCGAGCGCCGCCGCCACCGGCACCTCGTACCCGGGGGCGATCCGCAGCAGCGCGGCCGCGGGGCCCCGCAGTCCGCTCAGCCGCTCCCCCGCGTCGAGCAGGGCGCCGGTGCCGTCCTTGCGGCGCAGTCCGAGGGAGAGCGCCTCGTGCCGCGCGGTGAGCCCGGCCCGTTCGCGCTCGGCGGCGCCGGCCGACTCCCGGGCGGCGGCGAGGTCGCGTTCGACGGCGGCGAGCCGCTCCCGGGCCTCCTGGTGGGCGGCCTCGGCCCGCTCGTCGTCCCCGGCGGGGCCGCCGACTTGCCGCTGGAGCTCCTCGTACTCGGCCTGCGCGGCCTCGGCCCGCAGCAGTGCCTCGCCGCCGGCCTCGGTCAGCCGGCCGATCTCGGCTTCGGCGGAGGCCGCCTTGGAGCGGGCGGCGGCGGCCTGCCCCTGCAACCGGGCCAGGCCCTCCCGGCGGTCCGCGATGGCCCGGGCGGCGTCCCGCAGCCGACGTTCCTCGGTGGCCAGCCCGCGCTCCAGTCCACTCCTGCGTTCGACCGCCTCGGCCAGCGCGTACTGCGCCTCCTCCAGCGCCTCGGCCAGCGCGGCCTCGTCCTCGCGGACCCGCGCGGCCTCCCGCTCCAGTTCCTCGGGATCGCGGCCGCGCCGCTCCTCGGCCTGCCCGCCCGCGGCGGCGTGCCGGGCGCGGGCCTCGGCCAGCCCGATGGTGCCGCGGGTGCGCTCGGCGAGCGCGGAGAGCCGGTACCAGGTCTGCCGGGCGCCCTCCAGGCTCGGGCCGAGCTGCTGGACCTGTGCCTCCAGCACGGCCTCGCGCTGGACGACACCGGCCAGCTCCTGCTCGACGGTGGTGCGGCGCAGCCGCAGTGCCAGCTCGTCGGCGATCTCGGCCTCGACGGCCTGCCGGAGGGCCAGCAGGTCGTCGGCGAGCAGCCGCAGCCGGGCGTCGCGCAGGTCGGCCTGGATGCCGGCGGCGCGGCGGGCGATCCTGGCCTGCCGGCCGAGCGGTCCCAGCTGGCGGCGCAGTTCGGCCACCAGGTCCTGGACGCGGTTGAGGTTGACCTGCATCGCGTCCAGTTTCCGCAGCGCCTTCTCCTTGCGCTTGCGGTGCTTGAGGACGCCGGCCGCCTCCTCGATGAAGGCGCGGCGGCCCATCGGGTCGGCGTGCAGGACGGAGTCCAGCTGGCCCTGGCCGACGATGACGTGCATCTCGCGGCCGATGCCGGAGTCGGAGAGGAGCTCCTGGATGTCCAGCAGGCGGCAGGTCTCGCCGTTGAGCGCGTACTCGCTGCCGCCGTTGCGGAACATGGTCCGGGTGATGGTCACCTCGGAGTAGTCGATCGGCAGGGCGCCGTCGGCGTTGTCGATGGTGAGGCTGACCTCGGCCCGGCCGAGCGGGGCGCGCCCGCTGGTCCCGGCGAAGATGACGTCCTCCATCTTGCCGCCGCGCAGCGACTTGGCGCCCTGCTCCCCCATCACCCAGGACAGCGCGTCGACGACGTTCGACTTGCCGGAGCCGTTCGGGCCGACCACGCAGGTGATGCCGGGCTCGAAGCGCAGGGTGGTGCTGGAGGCGAAGGACTTGAACCCGCGCAGCGTCAGACTCTTCAGGTGCACGCGGCCGGTCTCCTCGTCGCTCGCCAGGGCCCAGGGCCTGTCGTCAACGGCGACTGTATCCCCGGCGGGCCGCGAGCCCCGGGCCCGGACACGACGAAGGGACGCCACAACCGGGCGTCCCTTGCAAGCTGCGTCCCTTTCGGAGCGGCTCAGTGCACAGCGGCGTCGATCTGCGAGGACCGGGCGGGACTCAGGTGAGAGCCGGCTCCCGCTGATCCAGATCGATGCTGTTGAGCAGCGAGTGCCCGTCAGCGACAGCGGCGAGCGCGTCGTTCTCGGCCTGCATCCGAAGGAGCTCGGATTCAAGGTCCTGGACGCGCTGCTGAAGCCGTCGCATCTCGGAGAGCATTCGCGGGTCGGGGCCGCCGACGTACCCGAGAAGCGCCTTTGCCATGATGAATGGTCCTCCACGCTGAGTGACCGAACCGGAACGGTACAGGTCTAGGGGGAAGGGGGACGCACGCGCGGCGCGTCACCGGTAGTGCTGGCTGGGCACTTACGGCACAACCATCGTGAGCTGGGCTCACGAGGGCAGACGCCTGCCGGGAAAACGCGGTCGTGTGCGCGGGTTTCCAGCGTCTCACCAAAGACGGAAAGGGTCAACACGATCACCGCACGCTACCGCGACCCTGTCACCTGCCTGGCGGTGTCGTCACGCCTGGGGGCCTCGGGCCGGGTCCACCAGCTGCTCGTGGATCATCGTTCGATGCGGAGTCAACCACGAGTCTGCCCGAATGGCAACCGCATGACACCGGCAGTTGCGGATCAGTTCCGGCCCGCGCGGGTGTGGCCGGGCTCAGCGGATCTCGAAGCCCTCGTAGCCGGGGCCCACGGCCGTCCAGATCTCGGTGACGCCGCTGACCTCGCCCGGGGTGTCCGGGCCGCGCAGCAGGTCCAGCAGCAGTTCGCAGTCGGCGGCCAGGCCCTCGGCGACCACCTGCACCCGGCCGTCCCCGAGGTTGCTCGCGTAGCCGGTCAGGCCGGTCTCCAGCGCCCGTGCCCTGGTCCACCAGCGGAACCCGACCTGCTGGACCTTCCCCCGGACCCAGGCGGTCACCCGGACCGGTTCCTCACTGTGGGCGTCGCGACCGTGCATGCCCCGAGCCTAACCAACGCGACGGACGGTCACAGGTCCACGGGGCCGTCGACCACGCGGAGCGGCCCCGCCGGAGGAGGTCCGGCGGGGCCGCAGGGGTGTCGCGGTGGGGCTCAGCGGGTCACCAGTCGCCGCCGCCACCGAAGTCCCCGCCACCGAATCCGCCGCCGTCGCCGAAGCCGCCGCTGAAGTCGGAGGAGTTGAAGTCGGCGCCGGTGAAGTCGCCGCCCTCGTGCTGGTCCTGGTAGCCCTGGTCCATCATCGGCGCCGCGGCGTAGGCCGGGCTGCTGATCATCGAGCCGAGCATGGTGCCGACCAGCAGGCCCGGCAGCAGGCCGCCGCCGAATCCGCCGAAGTAACCGCCCGCCCAGGGGGCGTAGGCCGGGCCGGCGTTCCAGTACGGCTGCGGGCCGTGCTCGGTCTCGACGGTACGGATGGCCGGGTCGAGGCCGGAGGCCAGCCGGTCCGCGTCGGACCGGCAGACCGGGACGGTGCGGGCGGCGCCGTCGGCCGGGGCCCAATCGACGTCCTTGACCGACGGGCCGTGGCGCGGGTCGAAGAAGCACGGGGGACGGCGCTCGGGCACCGGGCGCTTCTCCCGCCGGGCGGCCAGGGTGGCCAGCGCGAACCGGCCGTCCTCCAGCGCCTCGGTGACCGGCTTGACGTCGTCCGGCCGCTTGGCCTCGTCCATCAGCCGCTTGGCCTTCTCGTACGAGTCCAGGGCGTGGGTGTAGTCGGTGCGCTGGGTGTCGTCGGCGCCGGTCGCGGCCGGGTTGAAGTCGAGCCGGTCCAGTTCCTCGCCGAAGGCGGTGATGTCCTCGTCGACCACCCGGCGCAGTTGCTCCAGCTCGGCCCGGGCCTGCTCCTCCTTGCGCGTCTTGGCGCGGCGGAAGAGGAGGAAGACGCCGGCACCGGCCAGCGCGAGCAGCACGACCGGGATGACCACCCAGGCGATCGAGGTGCTGTGGTTCACCCCGGTGCCCTTGGCCTGCGGGGCGGCGCTGTCGACGAACTCGTTCAGGGTGGCGTCGATGTCGCCGTTGTGGGAGCGGAAGGCGGCGCCGGCGATCCGCTCGGCACTGCCCTGCGACATCGCGCCGCGGTCTGCCTTGGCCGCGAACTGGTCACCGCGCCAGATCGCGTAGGCACCGTCGATGCCGACCTTGGTGCGCAGGTCGTTGAAGACGGTCCGCTCGCCGTAGGGGGCGCTGGCCGGGACGACCGCGACGAAGATCGGCTTGTCGGCCTTCTTGATCTTCTCGGTCAGGGCGTCGGCCTGGCTCTGGCTGAATCGGCTGGTCATCGCCGGGTCGACGTAGACCCGACCCTGCTTCAGGGTGGAGGCCGCGTCGTCCAGCCCGCCCGCGGCCGAGGCCGTCGGTGCGAGCAGGAGCAGCAGCCCCAGCAGCGCCGCCACCAGGGCAAGCGGCCCGGCGCCCCGGGAACGTCGTGCAAGGGTTCTCATGCCCTCGACGCTACCCCGACGGGCGTCGAGGCACGGCATACCCTTCGCATACTGGTAGTGACAGGATTCCCCGCCGACCGCCGGGGCCGCGCCCCTCCTCGGGGATGATGTTTCCCCCACTCGCCCCTGATGCGGGTGGTGCGCGGGAACTGCGGCCGGCGCCCGGACGTACGTCCCGGCGGGCCCAGGGTGTTCCGGGCGGTGCGCCGACCGTACCGCGCGGACGGGCATAGTGGTCCCGGACCACTGGTCCCATTACCTGTTCTTGACCCATCTCCCGATCGGAGCACCCGGTGATCATCGGCCTCGTCACCGCCGTGGCGGCATCCGCCTGCTACGGCACCGGCTCAGTCCTCCAGGCCGTCGGATCCCGTCGTTCCGCGCGCGAGGAGGCCGCCAAGGGCGCCGCCGGCGCCACCACCGAGCACGGCGGGCCGAGCCTGTCCTCCACCGCGAAGGCTGCCGTCACCTGGGAGTTCATCGTCGGCACGGTGCTCGACCTGATCGGCTTCGGGCTGGGCGCGCTGGCCGCGCGGCTGCTGCCGCTGTTCCTCTCGCAGACCATCATCAGCGCCAACCTGGTGATCACCGCGGTGCTGAGCATCAAGCTGCTCGGCATCCGGCTCAAGCAACTGGAGTGGGCCTCGATCGGCGTGCTCTGCTCGGCGCTGGTGCTGCTGGCCGTCTCGGCCGGCCCGGAGGGCGGCCACCACGCGTCGATGTCCTTCCACTGGGGCCTGCTGCTGGTCACCACCGTGCTGCTGGTCGGCGGCGGCCTGCTGGTGCGGCGGATGGGCTCCAAGGGCGCGATCGTCGCCGGCCTGCTCTCCGGCCTGGGCTTCGGCGCGCTGGGCGTCGGCGTGCGCATCCTGAACGGCATCGACCCGTTCGACGTCGCCAAGCTGCTCTCCGACCCGGCGCTGTACGCGATCCTGGTCGGCGGCCTCGGCGGCATGTACGTGCACACCGTGGCGCTGCAGATCGGCTCGGTGAACGGCGCGACGGCGGCGCTGGTGGTCGGCGAGACGGTGCTGCCCGGCGCGATCGGCGTGCTCTGGCTCGGCGACTCCTCCAAGTCCGGCCTGGGCTGGCTCGGCGTGGTCGGCTTCCTGCTCGCGGTGGTGTCCGCGGTCGGGGTCGCCTACTTCGGCCAGGACACCCACGGCTCCCCCGGCGAGGCGGCCGCCGACCAGCCGGAACTCGCCAAGCACTGAGCTCCCCGGCCCCCGCTTCCAGCCCTCGCTGTCAGCCCCCGCTGCGGGCCCGCGGCACCCGCTGGCAGCGGGGGCAGAAGTAGCTGGAGCGGTTCATCCAGGCGGCCCGCCGGATCGGGGTGCCGCAGCGGCGGCAGGGCTCGTGCTCGCGGCCGTACGCGTCGAGGTCGCGGGAGAAGTAGCCGCTCTCGCCGTTCACGTTGACGTACAGGCTGTCGAAGCTGGTGCCGCCGACGGCGAGCGCCGCCGTCATCACCTCGCGGGCGTTCGCCAGCAGTTCGGCGGCCTGCGGGCGGGTGAGCGTCGCGGTCGGGCGGTCGTAGTGCAGCCGGGAGCGCCAGAGCGCCTCGTCGGCGTAGATGTTGCCGACCCCGCTGATCAGCGTCTGGTCGAGCAGCGCCCGCTTCACGGTGGTGCGCTTGGCCCGCAGCGCGGCCGCGAAGGCGGTGTCGTCGAAGCGCGGGTCGAGCGGGTCGCGGGCGATGTGCGCGATGGAGAGCGGCGTGCCCTCCGGGTCGCCGTCCTCGGCCTCCTCGACCGCGAGGCCGCCGAAGGTCCGCTGGTCGACGAAGCGCAGTTCGCGCCCGCCGTCGGTGAACCGCAGCCGCACCCGCAGGTGCGTCTCGTCGGGTACGGACGGGTCCTGGACGAGGAGTTGGCCGCTCATGCCGAGGTGGCCGATCAGCGAGAAGCCCGCGCCGGACCCCGCCAGCGGCACCCACAGGTACTTGCCGCGCCGCTGCGCGGTGCCGAGGGTGGTGCCGGTCAGCCGGGCGGCGAAGTCCGCGGCGCCAGCGGGCTGGCGGCGCACCGCGCGCGGGTGCAGCACCTGGACGTCGGCGACGGTCCGCCCGGCGACCCAGTTCGCCAGACCGCGGCGGACGACCTCGACCTCGGGAAGTTCGGGCACGGGAACAGGCCTCCTGCGGAAGGGATCAGCAGGAGGAAGGCTACTGCTCCCTCACGCCCCGGCGGGCAGCCGGTCGGCGTACTTCTCCTTGATCGCCCGCCAGGCGCTCTCGGCGGCCTTCTGCTCGGCCTCCTTCTTCGAGCGGCCGACGCCGCTGCCGAAGTCCTCGCCGGCCACCCGGGCCGCCGCGGTGAAGGTCTTCTCGTGGTCCGGACCGGACTCCATGACCACGTACTCGGGCACCCCGATGCCCACCGAGGCGGTGAGCTCCTGGAGGCTGGTCTTCCAGTCCAGGCCGGCGCCCAGCTGGGAGGACTCCTCGATCAGCGGGTCGAACAGCCGGTGGACGAACTCGGTGGCCGCGTCCAGACCCTGGTCCAGGTAGACGGCCCCGATCACGGCCTCGACCGTGTCGGCGAGGATCGACGACTTGTCGCGGCCGCCGGTGCCCTCCTCGCCTTTGCCGAGCCGGATGAACGTGCCGAGTTCCAGGCCCCGGCCGACGTCCGCGAGCGCGCGGGAGTTCACCACCGCGGCGCGCAGCTTGGCGAGCGTGCCCTCCGGCACGTCCGGGTGGACGCGGTAGAGGGTGTCGGTCACCACGAGGCCCAGCACCGAGTCGCCGAGGAACTCCAGGCGCTCGTTGGTGGGCAGACCCCCGTTCTCGTACGCGTACGAGCGGTGGGTCAGGGCACGCACCAGAAGGGCGCGCTCGAGTGTGTACCCGAGGCGCCCTTCCAGGACGTCGTATTCGGTCGAAGCCGGCCCACCGGCCTTGCCACCGCCCGAAGAGGAACCCTTCGGGGCGGAGGACGCCTTGCGGGTGGAGTTACCGTCCGACATCGATCCGTGCACCCCGCCGATCAGACCGAGAGGACCTGGCGACGGTTGTACGTGCCGCAGCTCGGGCACGCGATGTGACCCAGCTTCGGCTCGTGGCAGCGGTCGCACGCCACGAGGGCCGGAACAACGGCCTTCCAGTTGGACCGACGGTGGCGCGTGTTGCTGCGCGACATCTTCCGCTTCGGAACAGCCACGGCTACTTCTCCTGGTTCTCGGCGAGACCCTCACGGGTGTCGCTGTTCTTGATCCCGTCACCCTCGTCGCCGGGGGCGGCGGAGAGTCCCTGCAGAGCCGCCCACCGGGGGTCGGCGGCGTCGTGGTGGTGCGTCGGGTCGTCGCTCAGGCGCGCTCCGCACTCGGAGCACAGACCCAGGCAGTCTTCCTGGCACACCGGCTGCAGCGGCAGTGCGAGCACCACCGCGTCACGCAGCACCGGCTGGAGGTCGAAGAAGTCGCCCTCCAGGCGGTAAGTATCTTCTTCCGAGTCCTCGTCGAGGTCCTCGGCCCCGGCGGTCCGGGCGCGGTGACGCTCGTCGGACTCCGGGTAGTAGTACAGCTCCTGGAAGTCGACGTCGAGGTCGTCCTCGACGGGCTCCAGGCACCGGGCGCACTCGCCCTCGACCTGGGCCTCGGCGGTGCCGGTGACCAGCACGCCCTCGACCACGGACTCCAGGCGGAGCTCCAGCCGGAGCTCGCTCTTCTCGGGGACGCCGATCACGTCGATGATCCCCAGGCCCGCGGGGGCCTCCAGAGTGCGGGACACCTTGCGCAGCGAGCCCGGGCGACGTCCCAGCTCGTGCGTGTCGAACACGAGGGGGTCGCGGTGGTCGAGGCGGTTCAAGGTGTCCTGACTTCCATGGGGAATCTTCGATCGCGGTGCCACCGCACCAACGGTGCGCGGGCAAGCCGACAGTCCGACACGAAAAGGCCGGAGTGGTCAGCCTACCGGAGTCTCCCGCCAGGCCCAACTTCGCTCCCGTCAGGAGCTTCCGCCGGGCCCGCGCGGGGCCGGCTCAGCGGCCGCCCAGCTCCCGGAGCCGGGTCATGTCGATCATGCTGGTGTCGAAGAAGCTGGTCTCGTCCAGACCCGGCTGCTGCTGCTGTTGCGGCACCGCCGGCGGGGCGGCGGGCTGCTGCGGGTAGGTGTAGGCGTCGTACTGCTGCGCGCCGTAACCCGGCTGCTGCTGCTGCGGATAGCCGTAGTCCCCGTGCTGCTGCTGGGCCGCGTAGTCCGGGTGCTGCTGCTGCGGGTAGCCGTCCGCGGCGCCCTGCTGCTGGTGCCCCCACTGGGCACCGTACGGGTCGCCCTGGCCGGCCGGGTCGTAGCCGCCGGCGTACACCTCGGCGTACTGCCCCTGCTGCTGCCCGCCCTGCTGCTGGGCGGCCGCGTACTGGTCGACGCCGGGGGCCTGCCAGCCCGCCGCGGCCGGAGTCTGCTCCGGCCAGGTCTGCTGCTGCGGGACGTCCTCGCGGTACCAGGCGATGTCGTCGCCGTTGGCTTCGGCGTCGGTGGCGAAGCCGGCGGCCACCGCCTCGGCGCGCTCCTTGGCCTGCTGCGCCTCGTCGGCTGCGGCCAGGTAGGCGCCCAGCTCGTCGATCGGCCGCTTGCCGAGCAGCTTGTCGCGGCCCTTGCCGACGGCCTCCAGGGTGGCGCTGAGGACGTTCTCCAGCGTGGCGAGCTTCACATCGACGTACTCGTCGACCTCGGGGCTGGGGGTGATCCGCTGCGGCTGGAACTCCTCGCCGTCCGTCTCGCCGTCGAATTCGGTCTCGAAGACGCTGGAGTCACCGCGCAGCTTGGTCCGGCCGCGGCCGACGGCGCCGAGCGTCTTGGTCAGCACGACCTCGAAGTTGGCGAGCTTGCTGTCCACGTAGTCGTCGGCCTCGGCACGCTTGGCCTCGGTCTCGCCACGGGCCTCGGCGAGGATCCGGTCGGCCTCGGCCTGGGCCCGGCGGACCACCTCGGTGTCCGAGATCAGCGAGCCGCGCTCGGCGTGCGCACCCTGGATGATCCGGTCGGCCTCGGCCTGGGCCCCGGCCACCACCTGCTCGTGGTCGGCCATCATCGACTGGGCCTGGGCGAGTTCGGCGGGCAGCTCCGCCTTGAGGGCGTTGAGCAGGCCGATCAGTTCGGCCCGGTTCACCACGCAGGAGGCCGACATCGGCATCGAGCGGGCGTTCTCGACCGCCGCGACGATCTCGTCGACCTTGTTCTGCACGTCCACGGGGCTTCGTCTTTCCGTGTGCCGCCGACGGTCCGGCGGAGGCAGGCCCGACGCGGTGAACCTCACCGCAGGGGCAGGAATACAGACTGTACGGCCACCGCGCGGCGTGGTCACAACGCCCGAGCCGAACCGGTCGACCGGGCATCGGACAAGTCATGACGAACCAGCAGAAACGGACGCCCGCCCCGCGATGCCGACGCTCCCGCCTACTGCTGGGCCCTGCGCTCCGCGATCCGCTCGACCAGCCGCCGGTGCACCGTCTCCGGCAGCAGGTGGGAGACGTCCCCGCCGTACGAGGCGACCTCCTTGACCAGCGTCGAGGAGAGGAAGCTGTACGTCGGGGAGGTCGGCACGAACAGCGTCTCCACCCCGGACAGGCCGTGGTTCATCTGGGCCATCTGCAACTCGTAGTCGAAGTCGCTGACCGCGCGCAGGCCCTTGATGATCGCGGGGATCCCGCGCTCCCGGCAGAAGTCCACCAGCAGGCCGTGGTACGACTCGACCACCACGTTCCCGAAGTCCGCGGTGACCTCCTCGATCAGGCCCATCCGCTCCTCGACGCTGAACATGCCCTGCTTGTTGCGGTTGATCAGGACCGTGACATGCACGACGTCGTACAGCTTCGAGGCCCGCCCGATGATGTCGAGATGACCGTTGGTGATCGGGTCGAACGAACCGGGACAGACGGCGCGGCGCATGGCGTGGGTGCTCCCTCGTGGGGTGACGGCTGCTGCGGGCCTCGGCCCGCTACTCGTGCTGACTGGTCTCGGCGGCGGCGCGACCGTACCAGAGCGTGCCCTCGCCGTAGCGGCGCGAGCGCAGCACCTCGAAGCCCTCGGGCCAGCCGAAGTCGCCGCCACGGGTGCTGCGCTCCACGGTGACGAGTGCGTCCTCCGCGAGCCAGCCCCCGGCCAGGAGTGTGATCAGCATCTCGCGCAGCTCGTCGTCCGTCACGGCGTACGGCGGGTCGAGGAAGACCAGGTCGTACGGGGTCTGCGGGGGCGGGCCCGCGATCACCTGCTCGGCCCTGGCGGCCTTCACCTCCACGCCCGGCAGGCCGATCGTGCGGACGTTCTCCCGGATCACCCGGGCCGCCTGGCCGTCCGCCTCGACCAGCAGGACGTGCTCGGCGCCGCGCGACAGCGCTTCCAGGCCGACCGCGCCCGATCCACCGAACAGGTCGAGCATCCGGATCCCGTGCAGGGTGCCGCGCAGCGCCTCCAGGGTGGAGAACATCGCCTCACGGGCCTTGTCGGAGGTCGGGCGGGTGCCCCGGCCTGGCGGTACGGCCAGCCGGCGGCCGCCGGCCAGCCCGGCGATCACGCGGGTCATGGTGGGGGAAGGTCCTTTCGTCGCTGCCCGACCACGCTATACGGGTCGAGGCCCCACCGACGGATCGGTGGGGCCCCCGGGTCACGGCTCAGCCCGCCCCGGAGCCCGCCTCAGCCGGCCCCGGGGCGCGTCTCAGCTCGCCTCGGAGCCCGCCGGCGGGGTCGGGACGGCCGCGCCGAGCAGCGCCGGCGAGGCGTAGCGGGACCAGGACAGGCAGCCGTCGGGCGGGCAGAACTCGGGGCGGCGCGGGTCGTGCCCGAGCTCGCGCAGCTTGGTGCGGACGGAGTCGGGGGTGCGGCCGAAGCGGGCGGCGATCCGGGCGACGGTCTCGCCGTCGTGGAAGCGCCGGACCAGCTCCTCCTCGTGCTGCGGGACCCAGGGGGCGCCGTGGCCGGGGTACAGCTCGCGCAGCACGTCACGGTCGGGGATGGGCTCGGAGACGTCGGCGACGATCGCCAGCGCCCGCAGCGCGCGGTTGAGCGCGATCCGCAGCGAGGCGACGTCCTCGACCGGCAGGCGGAGCTTGCCCGAGGCGAGCGGCTGGGCGGCCGCCCCCTCGCGCCAGCCGGTCAGGGTGAGGGTGACCTCGCGGTCGTCGTCGCTGGCGAGTTCGATCCGGAAGACCTTGTCGCCCAGCGGGAGCTCGTTGAGATGACGGAATGCCATGGCAGGACCCCCAAATGTCGTGCCAGGTACGCACCTTGGGGGTGCGCCCTGAACACCTTCATTCTCTCGCGGGGGTCTGACAATTCCGGGGCCGGCGGCGGCCGCTCAGCCCTTCTCCATGTAGGCCGCGCGGTCCTCGTCGAGCAGGCTCTCCAGCGCGGTGCGCAGCTCCGGGTGGGCGGTCAGCTCGCGGTCCTCGGCGACCAGCCGGGTGGCCTCCGTCCGGGCGGTGAGGATGACCTCCTCGTCCTCCAGCACCGAGAGCACCTTGAGCGAGGACTTCACCCCGGACTGCGCCTGGCCCAGCACGTCGCCCTCGCGGCGCTGTTCGAGGTCGATCCGGGACAGCTCGAAGCCGTCCAGGGTGCCGGCCACCGCGTCCAGCCGGGCCCGGGCGGCGCTGCCCGCGGGCATGTCGCTGACCAGCAGGCACAGGCCCGCGGCGCTGCCGCGGCCGACCCGGCCGCGCAGCTGGTGGAGCTGGGAGACACCGAAGCGGTCGGCGTCCATGATGACCATCGCGGTGGAGTTGGGGACGTTGACGCCGACCTCGATGACGGTGGTGGCGACCAGCACGTCCACCTCGCCGGCCGTGAAGCGGCGCATCACCTCGTCCTTGGCCTCCGGGGCCAGCCGGCCGTGCAGGATCTCCACCCGCAGGCCCTGCAACGGCCCCCCGACCAGCTTCCCGGCGGTCTCCACCACCGAGAGCGGGGGCCGCCGTTCGTCGCTCCCGGCACCGGCGTCGGAGACGTCCTCCAGGTCCTCCTCGGCCGCCTTCCGCTTCTTCTTCGGCTCGGCGGCGGGCTCCTCGTCCCCGATCCGGGGGCAGACCACGTACGCCTGGTGGCCCTTGGCGACCTCCTCGCGTACGCGCTCCCAGGCCCGGGTGAGGAAGTTGGGCTTCTCCAGCGCGGGGACGACGTGGGTGGAGATCGGCGAGCGGCCGGCCGGCAGCTGGTCGAGGACGGAGGTCTCCAAGTCCCCGAAGACGGTCATCGCGACGGTGCGCGGGATCGGGGTGGCGGTCATCACCAGCAGGTGCGGCGGCTGTTCGCCCTTGGCGCGCAGGGCGTCCCGCTGTTCGACGCCGAAGCGGTGCTGCTCGTCGACCACGACCAGGCCGAGGTCCTGGAACTGGACCTTGTCCTCGATCAGCGCGTGGGTGCCGATGGCGATGCCCGCGTCTCCGCAGGCCATGTCGAGCAGCGCCTGGCGGCGGGCCGGGACGCCCATGGAGCCGGTCAGCAGCACCACCCGGGTGCCGAGGTCGGAGCCGCCGAGCATGCCGCCCTCCGCCAGGTCGCCCATCATCTCGACGATCGAGCGGTGGTGCTGCTGGGCCAGCACCTCGGTGGGCGCGAGCAGCACGGCCTGGCCGCCCGCGTCGACCACGGCGAGCATGGCGCGCAGCGCGACCAGGGTCTTGCCGGAGCCGACCTCGCCCTGGAGCAGCCGGTGCATCGGGTGCTCGCTCGCGAGATCGGCGGCGATCTCGGCGGACACCTTCTGCTGGCCCTCGGTGAGGGTGAACGGCAGCCGGGCGTCGAAGGCGTCCAGCAGGCCGCCCGCGCGGGCCCTGCGCGGGACGGCGGGCAGCGCGGACTCGGCGGCCCGGCGCTGGGCCAGGGCGACCTGGAGGACGAAGGCCTCGTCCCAGCGCAGCCGGCTCTGGGCGAGCTCGCGGTCGGCCTGGCCGCGCGGGCGGTGGATCAGCTCCAGCGCCTCGGGCAGCGGGATCAGCCCGTGCCGCTCGCGCAGTTCGGCGGGCAGTGGCTCGCCGACGTCGCCCAGGTGCTTGGTGAGGGCCGTCTCGACGCAGATCGACAGCTTCCAGCTGGGCATCTGCGCGCTGGCGCCGTAGACCGGGATCAGCCGACCGGCGAACTGCCGGGCGGCGTCCGACCCGGCCTCCTCGTCGAGCAGCTGGTAGTCCGGCGAGACCAGCTGGCGGCTGCGGTTGAAGACCCCGACCTTGCCCGCGAACAGGCCCTGGGCGCCGGACTTGAGCTCCTTCTGCCGCCAGCCCTGGTTGAAGAAGACCAGCGAGAGCCGGCTGCGGCCGTCGGTGACGACGACCTCCAGCCGGTCGCCCTTGCGGCCGCGGAACGGGATCAGGGTGACCTTCTCGATCCGGGCCAGCACGGTGACGTGCTCGTCGATCTCCAGCTCGTCCAGGCTGGTGAGCTGGCCGCGCTCGACGTAGCGGCGCGGATAGTGGTGCAGCAGGTCCCCGACCGTGCGCAGCTTGAGGCTGTCGGCGAGCACCTTCGCGGTGCGGTCGCCGACGAGTTTGGTCAGTGGTTCATCGAGAGCGCCCATCAGGCCCCTGTTTACACCACGGGGCCGACATTCCGGGCTCCGCGGCGTGCCCTACTCCACCCCGATGAGCAGCGGCGCGGACTCCTGGCCGCCGTGGAAGACCACCGCGTCGACCTCGGGCCGCCGGTGCCGGGCGTGTGCCACCAGGCGGTCGGCGAGCGCCTCGTCGGCGCCCTCGCCGAGGACCAGGGTGACGAGTTCGCCGCCCGCGCCGAGCATCCGGTCCAGCACGCTCGCCCCGACCTCGGCCAGCCCGGTGCCGATCACCGCGACGTCGCCGTCGATCAGGCCGAGCACGTCCCCGGCCTGGCAGACCCCGGCCATCGTCCAGGACTCCCCCTCGGCCACGGCGAGTTCGGCGTACCGGGTGGCACCTGCCGCGGAGGTCATGGCGACCACGTCCTCGTCGAAGCGGCGCCCGCCCTCGTGCACCGCGAGCGCCGCCAGGCCCTGCACCGGCGAGCGGGTCGGCAGCACGGCGATCCGCACGCCCTCCTCGCGCAGCTGGTCGGCGGCGGCCCCGGCGGCGGCGCGCAGTTCGGGGTCGTTGAGCAGCAGGACGACCTCGCGGGCGGCCGAGCGGCGCACGGCGGCGGCGAGTTCGGCACTGGCCGGCGGGCGGTCCGGGTCGGCGTGCAGGGCGACGGCGCCGGCCTGCTCGCACAACTCGGCCAGTCCCCCGCCGGACACCACGCAGAGCACCGCGCGGGCCCGGTCCCGGCGTTCGCCGCGCTCGGCGGCGCTGCCGGCCCGGGCGGCGGCCTCGGCGAAGTGCGTGATCCGGATCTGGTGCGGCCGCCCGGCCTCGACCCCGGCCTCGACGGCGGCGCCCGCGTCGTCCACGTGGACGTGCACGTTCCACAGGCCGTCGCCGCCGCCGACCACCAGGGAGTCGCCGAGCGCGCCGAGCCGCTCGCGCAGCGCGGGCAGGGCCTCGTCGGGCGCGTCGAGCAGGTAGATCACCTCGAACGCGGGGTGGCCGGGGCCCGGCGGCCTCAGGTGCACCGCGCAGCTGTCGACCTCCCGGACGTCCCCGCGCAGCGCGACCGGGCCCATCGGCTGCTGCCCGGCGACGGCGTCGGCGAGCGCGCCGAGCACGGCGACCAGGCCGCGTCCGCCGGCGTCCACGACCCCGTTCTCGGCCAGCACGGCGAGCTGTTCGGGGGTGTGCCGCAGCGCGTCCCGGGCGGCCCGGTAGGCGGTGTCGGCGACCTGCGCGAGCCCGTCCCCGGCCCGGACGGCCTCCCGGGCGGCGACCCGGGCGACGGTCAGCAGGGTGCCCTCGACGGGCTCCGCGACGGCCTGGTAGGCGGAGTCGGCGGCCCGTTGCAGGGCGGCCCGCAGCTGGTCGGCGCCGCCGCCCTCGGCGAGCGTCTCGGCGGTGCCGCGCAGCCATTGGGCGAGGATCACCCCGGAGTTGCCGCGGGCGCCGACCAGCGCGCCGCGGGCCATCGCCCGTGCGGTGTCGGCCAGGCCGGGGGCCGGGTCGGCGGCGGGGTCGGCGAAGCGGCTCTCCACCTCGGCGGCGGCGGACTCGACGGTCAGGTAGAGGTTGGTGCCGGTGTCACCGTCCGGGACGGGATAGACGTTGAGCGCGTCGATCTCCTCGCGGGCCTGGCCGAGCGCACGCAGGGCGAGCTGGCACCAGGTGCGCACGGCCGGGGCGTCGAGCGTGTGCAGCACCAGGTCTCCTCCGGGTGGGACGCCGCGACGGCCTGCGGGGCAGCAGCACGGCCAAGGCCGCGGCGAGGGGTGATACCGGCAGGTTATCGGGGGCCGGGGAGGGTCGCCCGGACCGGCGACCGGAGCGATCACCCTGCCGGACATGGTAGTTTCGTTGAACCGGAACAGGCGTTGTATGCTCTTCCGGTTGCCTGGAACAATCCAGGCTCACCCCTCGGTCCGGTCAGGTTCACGCGAGTGCTCCGCTGGTCCAGCGGGGTTGTCGAACGTAAATGATCTGAAGTCTTGGAGTGACTCCTGTGGCTGCCAACTGCGACGTCTGCGGCAAGGGGCCGGGCTTCGGCAACAGCATCTCCCACTCGCACCGCCGTACCCCCCGTCGTTGGAACCCCAACATTCAGACGGTGCGCGCTGTGATTGGGCGGACGCCGAAGCGGCTCAACGTCTGCACCTCGTGCATCAAGGCCGGTAAGGTCTCGCGCTGACGCGCAGACCGGCATGCCGGTCCTCCAGTGAAGCCGGTTCATCCTCGGATGAACCGGCTTCACTGTTTTTCCGCCGCGCTTTCCGGCCGCTGATTTCCGGCCGGCTTCCCGCCGCACCCGTGTTCCCCGCCACATCCGTGGTGGTGGGCGGGCCCGGGGGCCCGCCCACCGGCCGGGTCAGCGCCAGCGCCAGGCGTGGTCGACCGGGCCGATCCCGGCACCGAGCGCGAAGCCGCCGGCGATCGCGCCGGTGATGTAGGCCTTGGCCGAGCCGACCGCCTCCGGCAGCGACTCGCCCTTGGCCAGCCCGGCCGCGATCGCGCTGGCCAGGGTGCAACCGGTGCCGTGGGTGTGCCGGTTGTCGTAGCGCGGCGCCCGGTACCAGTGCACCTCGCCGGGCCCGCCGTAGAGCAGGTCCGCGGCCTCACCCTCCAGGTGGCCGCCCTTGACCAGCGCCCAGCGCGGCCCGAGGTCGAGCAACGCCTTGGCGGCGTCCAGCATCTGCCCCTCGTCCTCGACCGTCCGGCCGGTGAGCTGGGTCACTTCGTGCAGGTTGGGGGTGGCCAGGGTGGCGACCGGCAGCAGCCGTTCGCGGACGGTGGCGACGGCCTCGGCGGCCAGCAGGGCGTCCCCGTGCTTGGAGACGCCGACCGGGTCGACGACCACCGGGGCGTCCACCCCGGCCAGCAGTTCGGAGACGGTCTCGACCAGTTCGATCGAGGCGAGCATGCCGGTCTTCACGGCCTGCACCCCGATGTCGTCGACCACGCTGCGGAACTGCGCCCGGACGGCCTCGGCGGGCAGCTCCCAGTAGCCCTGGACGCCGAGCGAGTTCTGCGCGGTGACGGCGGTGATCACGCTCATGCCGTGGACGCCGAGAGCGAGCATCGCCTTGAGGTCGGCCTGGATGCCGGCGCCACCGCCGGAGTCGGAGCCGGCGACGGTGAGCACGCGGGGAGGGGCGGTGGAGGGGCCGCGCGCAGCGCGTCGGCCAGGGGCGGGGGTGGGAGACGGGTGGGCCATGAGGTCAACCTACCTGCGCGCGTTCGGAGCGCGGCACCCTACCTGCGCGCGACCAGAGCACGGCCTCAGAGCACGGCCTCGGACTCCACCCAACGGTCCTCCGGCACCGTCTTCAGCCTGGTCACCGCGTCGGCGATCGGCACCAGCTCGATCCCGGTCCGGCGCAGCGCGGTGAAGTGGCCGAACGCGCCCTGGTGGACGGCCTCGACGGCGTGCCAGCCGAAGCGGGTGGCGAGCACGCGGTCCCGGGCGGTCGGGGTGCCGCCGCGCTGGGTGTGCCCGAGGATGACCGGGCGGGCCTCCTTGCCGAGCAGGTTCTCCAGTTCGTGGGCGAGCCGGTTGCCGATCCCGCCGAAGGTCCGGTGGCCGTACTGGTCGACCTCGCCGTGGTCGAAGCGCATGGTGCCGGGCATCGGGGCGGCGCCCTCCGCGACGGCGATGATGGCGAACTTCTTGCCGCGGTCGAAGCGGTCGTCGACCATCCGGGCCACCGCCTCGATGTCGAAGGGCTTCTCCGGGATGAGGATGCCGTGCGCGCCGCCGGCCATGCCCGCGGTGAGGGTGATCCAGCCGGTGTGACGGCCCATCAACTCGACGACCATGACGCGCTGGTGGGATTCCGCGGTGGTCTTGAGCCGGTCGATCGCCTCGGTCGCGACGTGCACCGCGGTGTCGAAGCCGAAGGTGGCGTCGGTGGCGTTGATGTCGTTGTCGATGGTCTTGGGCACCCCGACGACCGGCAGTCCGGCGTCGCTGAACAGCCTGGCGGCGGTCAGCGTGCCCTCGCCGCCGATCGCGATGAGCGCGTCGATGCCGATGTCCCGGGCCAGCGTCCTCGCGTTCTCCACCGCCCAGGAGATCCGCTCGCGCTGCACCCGGGCGGAGCCCAGGACGGTGCCGCCGAGGGTGAGCAGGCCGGTGACGTCGTCGTGCGAGACCGGCCGGGTGCGGCCTTCGATCAGGCCGAGGAAGCCGTCCAGGATGCCGACGATCTCGTCGCCGTGCACGTCCGTGCCCCGGTGCACGACGGAGCGGATCACCGCGTTGAGGCCGGGGCAGTCGCCGCCGCTGGTCAGTACACCGATACGCATGACTGGGTGCGCTCCCGCTCGCAGTGGTTCAGACCACCCACACCAGACGGCGGGCGGGCTCGGTTGTCGCCAGCCTACGCAAAACGGACCCGCGAAGCCCGTGCGCCGCGAGTCCGGGGGTCACGCGCCGCCCGCCGCGCGCCGGTGTCCGGGGGTCACCCGCCGTGTGCCGTACGACAATCGGCGCGGCCGCCCGTCACTCGGCGAAGTGGTCCCAGCCGCCGACCCGGTCCCAGGGCGCGCCGTCCACCGTCACCCGGCCGCTGCGGCTGCCCCGGGGGCGGCCGGTCACCTCGCCCACCACCCGCCAGCGGGCCGGGAGTTGGACCCCGCGCGGGAAGGTCGCCACGATCGCGTGGTCCTCGCCGCCGGACAGCACCCAGACGAGCGGGTCCACCCCGACCGCCTGTCCGATGTCGGCCATCTGCGCCGGGACGTCGAAGTCGGCGGCCTTCAGGTCGATGTCCACCGCGCTGGCCCGGGCCACGTGGCCGAGGTCGGCGACCAGTCCGTCGCTCACGTCGATCATCGAGGTCGCGCCCAACTCGGCGCCGCCCGGGCCCGCGTGGTACGGCGGCTCGGGCCGGCGGTGCGCCTCGACGAAGGCGCGCGGGGAGCGGAAGCCGCGTTGCAGCACGGTGAGTCCGGCGGCCGACCAGCCGAGCCAGCCGGTCACCGCGACCACGTCGCCGACCTGCGCGCCGGCGCGCGTCACCGGCGCGCGCCCCTGGAGGTCCCCGAGCGCCGTGATGGCCAGCGTGACGGTGTCGCCGCGCACCACGTCGCCGCCGACCACCGTCGCCCCGGCCACCTGGCACTCGTCGCGCAGCCCGTCCATCAGCTCGGTGGCCCAGGTGGTGGGCAGGTCGGCGGGGGCGACCAGGCCGAGCAGTATCGCGGTGGGCACCGCTCCCATGGCGGCCACGTCGGCGAGGTTCTGGGCGGCGGCCTTGCGGCCCACGTCGTAGGCGGTGGACCAGTCCCGGCGGAAGTGCCGGTTCTCGATCAGGACGTCCGTGGTGGCCACCACCCGGCCGTCCGGGGCCTTCACCACCGCGGCGTCGTCACCGGGGCCGAGGTCCACCGCGTCGGTGAGCGGCACCCGGGCGGTCAGCTCCCTGATGAGACCGAACTCGCCGAGCTCGCCCACGGTCCCCTGCATCTGCCGTCCTCTCGCATGTCCATCTGAACTCGTCCCCGTCGCGCCCCCGCGCGCAGCGTACGCCCTTCCGGGGTGTCGGGGTCTCCCCTCCCCGGCCCACCGCGCGGTAGCGTGGTGATCAGACTGCCGGTGAGCCCGTTCCCACCCCGACGACCGTCCGGGCGATCACGGCGGCGATCCCCGTAACCGGCCGCCGGAGGTCCCCGTGGTACAGGCATACATCCTGATCCAGACCGAGGTCGGCAAGGCCACCGCCGTGGCCCAGTCGATCTCCGAGATTCCCGGCGTCCTCCAGGCCGAGGACGTCACCGGCCCGTACGACGTCATCGTCCGGGCCGAGGCCGACACCGTGGACGACCTGGGCCGCCTGGTGGTGGCCAAGGTCCAGCAGGTCGAGGGCATCACCCGCACCCTCACCTGTCCGGTGGTGCACCTGTAAGACCCGGCTACCATCGGCGGGTGGCCAGAGAACTCCGAATCCCCCGGGCGCTGACGGCACTGCCGGCGCCCGTCCGCTGGCTGGCCCTGCCGCTCGCCCTGACCTGCACGGTCGTCGTGCTGCTCGGCAGTTGGGGCTCCGCCGACGAATCGGTGGCGGCCCCCCGGCCGGGCGGCAAGGCGGCCGAGTACTGCCGCGCGCTGGCCGCGGCCCTGCCGCAGGAGCTGCTCGGCCACGCCCGCAAGGACCCGTCGCCCGCCTCGCCGTACGTGGCCGCGTGGGCCAGCTCGCCCCGCACGGTGCTGCGTTGCGGCATCGACCGTCCGGAGGAACTGGACGGCGAGCACGCCAAGGACTGGTCGCCGACCGTGGACGACGTCACCTGGTGGTCGCAGAAGCTCACCGACGGCGGCTACCGCTTCGTGACGACCATGCGCGCCGCCTACGTCGAGGTGACCGTCCCGGCCGGTGCTGCGGCCAACCCCTTCGACCCGGCCGCCGCCCTCACCGGCGCGGTGAAGGCCACCGTCCCGGGCTGAGCCCGCGAGCGCGCCGAGGAGGGCGGGCCGGGAGCTTCCCGGCCCGCCCTCCGTCGTTCGCGCGCGGCTACCGCAGGCCGGTCGAGCGGCGCAGCGCCGCCTGGAGCAGCCGGTCGATCAGCTCCGGGTAGGACAGCCCGGTGGCCTCCCACATCTTCGGGTAGGCCGAGATCGGGGTGAAGCCGGGCATGGTGTTGATCTCGTTGACCATCCAGGTGCCGTCCTCCAGCAGGAAGAAGTCCACCCGGGCCAGGCCCTCGCAGCCGAGCGCGTCGAACGCGGCCACCGCCTGGCGGCGGATCTCGGCGGTCTGCTCGTCGTCGAGCTTCGCCGGGATCTGCACCTCGGACGAGTCGATGTACTTGGCCTCGAAGTCGTAGAAGTCGAAGCCGTCGCCGACCAGCACCTCGGCCGGGAGGCTGGCCTTCGGGCCGTCCTCGGTCTCCAGCACGCCGCACTCGATCTCGCGGCCGCTCACGCCGGCCTCGATGATCAGCTTGGGGTCGTGCCGGCGGGCCTCCTCGATCGCGGCGTCGAGGTCGGCGAGGTCCTTGACCTTGGTGATGCCCATGCTGGAGCCGGCCCGGCAGGGCTTCACGAACAGCGGCAGGCCGAGCTCGGCGGCCCGCTCGCGCACCGCGGCGCGGCCGGCCTCGCTCTCCCAGTCGCGCGGCCGCACGATGGTGTACCGGCCGACGCCCAGGCCGTGCGAGGCCAGGATCCGCTTGGTGAACTCCTTGTCCATGCCGACCGCGCTGGACAGCACGCCGTTGCCGACGTAGGGCACGCCGGACAGCTCCAGCAGGCCTTGCAGGGTGCCGTCCTCTCCCCAGGGGCCGTGCAGCAGCGGGAACACCACGTCGACCTCGCCGAGGGCCTTGGGGGTGCTCCCCGGCTCGCTCAGGACGACCTCCCGGTCGCCCGGGGCGATCGGCAACGCGACCTGCCCGTCCACGGACTCGGCGACGCCCGGGACGTCCGGCATCCGGCCGTCGGTGATCGCCATCCGGGCGGGCTCGTCGCTGACCAGCGCCCAGCGGCCCTCGGGGGTGATCCCGATCGGGAGCACCTCGTACTTCTCGCGGTCGATCGCCTTGAGCACGCTGCCGGCGGTGACCACCGAGACGCCGTGCTCGGAGCTGCGTCCGCCGAAGACCAGCGCGACGCGCGGCTTCGCAGCGGACGGGTTCGGGGAGGACTGTTCGATGCTCATATCGGGTTTGAGACTACCGTGCGAAGGGTTTCCGGGGCGTCAGCCGCCCCCGACCACCGCCCCGGACCACCGCCTCGCCGTCAGCGCCGCTCGGCACCACTCGGCACCGCTCAGCGCCGCTCGGCCTTCGCCGAACGGGACATCAGGGCCTGGAGCGCCTCCTGGGTGGGCCGCCCGTTGTGCACGACATCCACCACCGCCTCGACGATCGGCATGTCGACGCCGTTGCGCCGGGCCAGGTCGAGCACCGACTCGCAGGACTTGACGCCCTCCGCGGTCTGCCGGGTCGCCGCGATGGTCTCCGCGAGCGACATGCCCCGGCCCAGGTTCATGCCGAAGGTGTTGTTGCGCGACAGCGGCGAGGAGCAGGTGGCGACCAGGTCGCCCATCCCGGCGAGCCCGGCGAAGGTGTGCGGGTCGGCGCCGAGCACCTCGCCGAGCCGGGTGGTCTCGGCCAGCCCGCGGGTGATCAGCGTCGCCTTGGTGTTGTCGCCGAGTCCCATGCCGGCCGCCATGCCGACCGCCAGGCCGATCACGTTCTTGACCGCCCCGCCGAGCTCGCAGCCCAGCACGTCGGTGTTGGTGTACGGGCGGAAGTACGGCGTGTGGCAGGCCGCCTGGAGCCGCTTGGCGACCGCCTCGTCCGCGCAGGCGACGACGCTGGCGGCGGGCTGCCGGTTGGCGATCTCCCGGGCCAGGTTGGGCCCGCTGACCACCGCGACGCGCTCCGGGCCGACCTTGGTGACCTCGTCGATCACCTCGCTCATCCGCTTGGCCGTGCCGAGTTCGATGCCCTTCATCAGGCTCACCAGCACGGTCTGCGGCTCGATCAGCGGCGTCCAGGCGGCCAGGTTGTCGCGCAGCGTCTGCGAGGGCACCACCAGGACGGCGAAGTCGGCGCCGGCCAGCGCCTCGGCGGCGTCGGTGGTGGCCCGGACGGAGCCCGGCAGCGGCACGCCCGGCAGGTAGTCCGGGTTCTCGTGCGTGGTGTTGATGGCGTCGACGAGTTCCTGGCGGCGGGCCCACAGGACGACGTCGCTGCCCGCGTCGGCCAGCACCATCGCGAAGGCGGTGCCCCAGGAGCCCGTCCCCATCACTGCGCAGCGGGTCACCGGCCGCCCTCCTCGTCGTCGTTGCCGCCCTTGGCGCGCCGGCGTTCGGCGGCGGCCGCGGCGGCGCGGTTCCGGGCGGCCTTGCGCATGTCGTAGCGCTCGGCCGGCGGCTCCTCGCCGCGGACGTCGGCCAGCACGGCGGTGATCGCCGTCATGATGTCCTCGGTGGCGTCGTTGAGCACCTGGGCGGTGAGCTCCTGGCCCCGGTACTTGCTCAGGTCCACCGCGGGCCCCGCCGCCACGGTGACCCGGTGGCGCGGGAAGAGGTTGAACTTGCCCTTCCCGAAGCCCGGACGGCCGTACGGCGGGATGATCTCGTGCGCTCCCCAGTGTGCGACCGGGATGACCGGCGCGCCGGTCATCAGCGCGACCCGGGCGACGCCGCTCTTGCCGGTCATCGGCCACAGGTCCGGGTCCCGGGTGAGTGTGCCCTCCGGGTAGAACTGCACGCACTGGCCGCCGTTGACGGCGTCGATAGCGGCCCGGAAAGCCTGCGCGGCATCGGTGGACTCGCGGAACACCGGAATCTGGCCGGTCTTGCGCAGCATGAATCCGATGAAGGGAATCGAGAACAGCGAGGACTTGCCGAGAATGCGCGGCGGACGGCCGCTGTTGTACTGCCAGTGCGCGTAGATCACCGGGTCGATGATCGAATTGTGGTTCACCGCGGCGATGAAGCCGCCTTCCTTCGGAAGGTGCTCCCAGCCCCGCCAGTCGGGCTTCACCAGCGCGGTCGTCACCGGCTTCACCAGCACGGCCGCGAAGCGGTACCAGATGCCGTAGTCGGCGTTGCCGAACTTGGCGTACGAGCGGCGGGCCACCCCAGGTCCTCCTCATCCGAAGCGGCACGTGGGGTGCCGCGGTCATAACCTCCCGGTGCCGCGCACCGGTACGGGACCGGTGCCCGGGTGACGGGCGCGGAACAGTCTCGCCCGGCTGCTCACCGGCTGTCGAGCGACCGCACCAACCCGCCCGGCAGGCGTGATCAAACGCACGTCCGCACAGATCGGACGGCCTGGCGAGGGCTCCGGGACCGGCGTCACAATGACGCCGATGACCCAGGACACCGTACGCCCCAACGGGCCCGTCGCGCCCCCCGCACCCGCCACCGACTGGTCGCTGGTGCTGCCGCTCAAGCCGCTCGCCCTCGCGAAGAGCCGACTGGCCCCGTACGCCGGGCCGCACCGGGCGGACCTCGCGCTGTCCTTCGCGCTCGACACCGCCACCGCCGCACTGGCCACCCCGGGCGTCGCCCGGGTCCTGGTGGTCACCCGGGACGCGGCGGCCGGCGCCCGGCTGGCGGCACTGGGCGCGGTGGTGGTCGCCGACGAACCCGGCGAGGGCCTCAACGAGGCGCTGGTGCACGGCACGGCGGCCGCCCTGGCGCTCGCCCCGCGCTCGCCGCTGGCCGCCCTCTCGGCGGACCTGCCGGCCCTGCGCCCGGTCGAACTGGCCCGGGTGCTGGGCGCGGTGCCGCCGGACGGCCGGGCCTTCCTGCCGGACTCCCCAGGCCTCGGCACCACGCTGCTCGCCTGTACCCCCGGCCGCCCGCTCTCGCCCGCCTTCGGGGACGGCTCGCGGGCCCGGCACGCGGCCGGCGGAGCACTCGAACTTCGCCTGGCGGACGTGGAGTCGGTGCGCCGGGACGTCGACACCGGCGCGGACCTCGGCGAGGCCGCGGCGCTCGGCCTCGGCCCGTACACCAGCGTCCTGTTCGCCCGGCTGGCGCGGGCCTGACCGGCGCCCCGCGGGACGCCGCCCGGTCGGCCGGGGCCGCTCGCTATGCTGCTGCCATGCAGGCCACCGCGTTCACCTTCGACCCCGCCACCCGGGCCGGCTCCGTGCTGCTCGACGACGGGACCCCGGTGCCGTTCGACGCGGCCGCCTTCGACGCCGGCGGTCTGCGGCTGCTGCGACCGGGCCAGCGGGTGCGGATCCGCACCGAGGGCGCCGGCGAGGCCCGCCGGGTGGTCTTCGTGACGCTGCAGACCTTCCCCGACCCGGCCGCGGGCTGACCGTCCTCCGCTGACCGTCCCCCCGCTGGTCCTCCCCCGCCGTCCGGCACGCCCGCCGCCGCGTTCCGTGCCTGGTCACCGTCGGTCGCAGAATCCTGACTAAGCGCCCGGAAATCGAAAGAGCCGCGGCGACCCGGTCTCCGCAATTCACGGAGGGGGGGTGCCGCGGCTCTCTGCCGAAGGCCGTCCGAGGACCGCTGCGCGGGACTACTTGGCAGAGGTCTTGCGCGCGGTGGTCTTGCGGGTGGCGGTCTTCTTCGCCGGAGCCGTCTTCTTGGCCGTCGCGGTCGCCTTCTTGGCGGTCGCGGTGGTCTTCTTGGCGGCGGCGGTGGTGGTCGCCTTCTTGGCGGCGGCGGCCGTCTTCTTGGTCGCGGTCGCGGTGGTCTTCTTCGCGGCGGCGGTGGTGGTCGCCTTCTTGGTGGCGGTCGCCTTCTTCGCGGCGGCGGTGGTGGTCGCCTTCTTGGCCGCGGCCGTGGTCGCCGTCTTCTTGGCGGCGGCCTTCTTGGCCGGAGCGGCGGCGGCGGCCGTGGCGGCACGCTTGGTGGCGGCGCGCTTGGCGGCCGGGGTGGCGGCGACGCCGCTCTTGCCCGGGGTGAGGGAGCCCTTGGGGGCCTTCTTCACCGAGGGGCCTTCCTTCGGCAGCTTCTTGCTGCCGCTGACCAGGTCCTTGAAGCCCTGGCCGGGACGGAAGCGGGGCACCGAGGTCTTCTTGACCTTGACCTTCTCGCCGGTCTGCGGGTTGCGGGCGAAGCGCGCGGAGCGCTCCACCTTCTCGAAGGTGCCGAAACCAGTGACCGAAACCCGGTCACCGGCCACAACGGCACGGACCATGGTGTCGAGCACTGCGTCGACGGCCTCTGCGGCAGCCTTGCGACCGCCCAGCTGCTCGGCCACCGCTTCGACAAGCTGAGCCTTGTTCACGTCTTCCCCTTCGGAAACGGGCGCCGGATGATTCCATCCGTTCTTTTCGCACGTTAGGTATGTATCTGCGGACTTTCAATTACCAAACGCGCGAATCACCCTAGTGTCGCAATGGATTTGCGCGTCGGCGACCTCAGGCGACGGGCGGGCGCCCCTCGTCGAGGTCATGTACAAAGCGACTCAACCGCCTTGCCGCCTCCGGAAGATCGCGCTTGGCGGTCTCGGTGACGATGAGGAGTTGACGGGAGAGAGCGGTCTTTGCATCGGCAGACACGTTCAGCGCATGCACGCGGGCGTGAGCTTGCTTCAACCGCTCGGCCACAAGCGCGTAGAGCGCTGCGACTTCCTGGTCGTCCGGCCCCTCAGCTGGTGCGGAGGCGACGTCCGGCCGATCGTCAATTCGGCGTTCGGATCCCCGGCCCACGGACTCCGGAGCCGCGGGTTCGCCGCCCGCGTACGGAGGTTCATGGTGCCGGTGCATGTACTGATTGTGCCATCTACCCGCAGTTGTACTTGCGCGGGGCCCTCTCCGGCAAAGCCAAATGGGCAATCCGGGGTGGGCCGCGGCGCTAACTCGTGCTCCGGAACGGCGGATGGCCCGCCCCCCCGAAGGGGAGGCGGGCCATCCGGTGGATCGCCAGAATGCTTGTTCTGAGGGGATCTCAGGCAACCGGCAGAGTACGGGGCTTGAAGGTCGGACGGGTCGCTTCGAAGGCCGCGATGTCGGCCTCGTTCCGCAGGGTGATGCTGATGTCGTCCAGCCCGTTGAGCAGCCGCCACCGGACGTTGTCGTCCAGTTCGAAAGACGCGGTGACGCCCTCGGCCCGGACTTCGCGGGCTTCCAGATCAACGGTGATCTCGGCCGAAGGGTTACTCTCGGTGAGCGCCCAGAGCTGTTCCACGGTCTCTTGCGGCAGGACGACCGTCAGCAGTCCGTTCTTCAGGGAATTCCCACGGAAGATGTCCGCGAAGCGCGACGAGATGACCGCGTGGAAGCCGTAGTTCTGCAGCGCCCAGACGGCGTGCTCGCGGGAGGAGCCGGTGCCGAACTCCGGGCCGGCCACCAGGACCGTGGCGCCCTGCCGCTCGGGCTGGTTGAGGATGAACGACTCGTCCTTGCGCCAGGCCTCGAAAAGGCCGCCCTCGAAACCGGAACGGGTGACCTTCTTGAGCCAGTGGGCCGGGATGATCTGGTCGGTGTCCACGTTCGAGCGCCGCAGCGGAACGGCCCGGCCGGTGTGGGTGGTGAACTTCTCCATGGTTCTCAGGCCTCCACAGCCACGTTGGTGTCCGCCAGGTCGGAGGGCAGATCGGACGGTGCGGCCAGACGGCCCAGGACGGCGGTCGCGGCGGCGACCTGCGGGGACACCAGGTGGGTCCGGCCACCCTTGCCCTGCCGGCCCTCGAAGTTGCGGTTCGAGGTGGAGGCGCAGCGCTCCCCGGGGGCGAGCTGGTCGGGGTTCATGCCCAGGCACATCGAGCAGCCCGCGTGGCGCCACTCGGCGCCGGCCGCGGTGAACACCTTGTCCAGGCCCTCCTCCACGGCTTGCAGGGCGACCCGGACGGAGCCGGGGACGACGAGCATCCGTACGCCGTCGGCGATCCGGCGGCCCTCCACGACGGCGGCGGCGGCGCGCAGGTCCTCGATCCGGCCGTTGGTGCAGGAGCCGACGAAGACGGCGTCGACGGTGACCTCGCGCAGCGGGGTGCCGGCCTCCAGGCCCATGTAGGCGAGGGCGTTCTCGGCGGCCGCGCGCTCCTGCGGGTCGGCGAAGGAGGCCGGGTCCGGCACGTCGGAGCCCAGCGGGGCGCCCTGGCCGGGGTTGGTGCCCCAGGTGACGAACGGGGTCAGCGCGGCCGCGTCGACGAAGATCTCGTGGTCGAAGACCGCGTCCTCGTCGGTGCCCAGGGTCGACCAGTACGCGACGGCGGCGTCCCAGTCCTCGCCCTGCGGGGCGTGCGGACGGCCCTTGAGGTAGCCGAAGGTGGTCTCGTCCGGGGCGATCATGCCCGCCCGGGCGCCGGCCTCGATGGACATGTTGCAGATGGTCATCCGGGCCTCCATGGACAGGCCCCGGATCGCCGAACCGCGGTACTCCAGGACGTATCCCTGGCCGCCGCCGGTGCCGATCTTGGCGATCACGGCCAGGATCAGGTCCTTGGCGGTGACGCCCTCGGGCAGCTCGCCCTCGACCGTGACGGCCATGGTCCGGAACGGCGCCAGCGGCAGCGTCTGGGTGGCCAGCACGTGCTCGACCTGGCTGGTGCCGATGCCGAACGCCAGTGCGCCGAAGGCGCCGTGGGTCGAGGTGTGGGAGTCGCCGCAGACCACGGTCATGCCGGGCTGGGTCAGGCCCAGCTGCGGGCCGACCACGTGCACGACGCCCTGCTCGATGTCGCCGAGCGAGTGGATCCGGACACCGAACTCGGCGGCGTTGCGGCGCAGCGTCTCCAGCTGCACCTTGGACACCGGGTCGGCGATCGGCTTGTCGATGTCCACGGTGGGGGTGTTGTGGTCCTCGGTGGCGATCGTCAGATCGGTGCGGCGGACCGTCCGGCCGGCCAGCCGCAGCCCGTCGAAGGCCTGCGGGCTGGTCACCTCGTGGAGCAGGTGGAGGTCGATGAAGAGCAGGTCGGGCTCTCCCTCCGCGCGCCGCACGACGTGGTCGTCCCAGACCTTCTCTGCGAGTGTCCGTCCCATCGGATTCCCTCCAGCCGGCCGCGTTGCCGGCCTTCTCGTGTCGTCGAGGTCGGAGCTCCCGCCGCCCTGTGGCGGGCGCGTTCTCGCGACCTGCACGCCGGATCGCTGTCCACGATGCGGACACTCTGGTGAGGTCGCATCCTGGATGCCTCCCGGGCTGCTGCATCCAGAGTGGCGCTTTTCCCGGAAGATTGAACTTGCGTCTCGCGGAATGAGACTGCAGTCTTAGCGCATGGACAACTCTAGCGGCGTCGGCGTTCTCGACAAGGCCGCTCTGGTGCTGAGCGCACTGGAGTCGGGCCCCGCCACGTTGGCGGGGCTGGTCGCCGCCACCGGTCTGGCGCGCCCCACGGCCCACCGGCTCGCCGTCGCACTCGAACACCACCGTCTGGTCACCAGGGACATGCAGGGGCGATTCATCCTCGGCCCCCGTCTGTCCGAACTCTCCGCCGCGGCGGGCGAGGACCGGCTGCTCGCCACCGCGGGCCCGGTTCTGACCCACCTGCGCGACGTCACCGGCGAGAGCGCACAGCTCTACCGCCGCCAGGGCGAGATGCGGATCTGCGTAGCCGCCGCCGAGCGGCTCTCCGGTCTGCGGGACACCGTCCCGGTCGGCAGCACCCTGCCGATGAAGGCCGGCTCGGCCGCCCAGGTCCTGCTGGCCTGGGAGGAGCCCGAGCGGCTGCACCGCGGCCTCCAGGGCGCCCGCTTCACCGCCACCGCGCTCAGCGGCGTCCGCCGCCGCGGCTGGGCCCAGTCGATCGGCGAGCGCGAGCCGGGCGTCGCGTCCGTCTCCGCTCCCGTGCGCGGCCCCTCCAACCGCGTGGTGGCCTCCGTCTCCGTCTCCGGCCCGATCGAGCGGCTGACCCGCCACCCGGGCCGCCTGCACGCCCAGGCCATCATCGAGGCCGCGAACCGGCTCACCGAGGCCCTCCGCCGCGGCTGACCGCCGCACCCGGAAAGGGCCCCGCGCAGCACCACCGCGCGGGGCCCTTCGGAATGCTCCGGGAAATGCAAAAAAGACCCCGGAAACCGGGGCCTTCCAATTTCTGGCTGGGGTACCAGGACTCGAACCTAGACTAAATGAACCAGAATCACTCGTGCTGCCAATTACACCATACCCCAACACAAAGCAAGCGCCGATGGGATAACCCACCGGCTTCATGCTCTGGAGTACCCCCGACCGGATTCGAACCGGCGCTACTGCCGTGAGAGGGCAGCGTGCTAGGCCGCTACACAACGGGGGCTTCCTGGCGATCCCTTGCGGGATCAGTACCCCCGACCGGATTCGAACCGGCGCTACTGCCGTGAGAGGGCAGCGTGCTAGGCCGCTACACAACGGGGGCTTTCCAGGTGATCCCTTGCGGGATCGGTACCCCCGACCGGATTCGAACCGGCGCTACTGCCGTGAGAGGGCAGCGTGCTAGGCCGCTACACAACGGGGGCTTGTTCTTCACTTGTACTGCTGGACTTGCGTACTGCGCTGGGGTACCAGGACTCGAACCTAGACTAAATGAACCAGAATCACTCGTGCTGCCAATTACACCATACCCCACCAGAGTTGAACCCCTGTCGGGGCCTTCTCAGGCGTTGCGCCTCTCGTTCGGGGCCGGGTGGAGGGTTTCGCTCCCTCGTCCGTTCCCTCCCGGGCGGCGCAGAAAGAACATTACCCGACGCCGGCCCCGGCTCCAAAATCGATAACCCCAGGCAGCGGCCGGGCGTCCTGGCAGTGACGTCCGGGCGGTGACGTCCGGGCAGCTGCGGCGGCTTCGAGGCGGGCGTCGAAGTGGGGGTCGGTGAGGTGGGCCGCCAGCACGGCGCGCAGGGAGGGATGTCCAGCAGGACGCGGG
>NZ_JBFBHW010000036.1:0-91264 GCF_040685395.1 Kitasatospora sp. NPDC088779
TTGCCCCCGCTCTCTCGCGGCGACTCCGGAACTGTACGGGGACAGGACCGCCACATGCAAATCGCCCCCGCCCGGGGTCCCGGGCAGGGGCGATCCGATGTTCAGGCGCCGTCAGACGCGGCCCATCTCCTCGGCGATGGCCGCCACGAAGCCGTCGATGTCGGCCTCCGTGGTGTCGTACGAGCACATCCAGCGCACCTCGCCGGTGTGCTCGTTCCAGAAGTAGAAGCGGTAGTGCTTCTGAAGCCGCTCGCTCACCTCGCGCGGGAGGATCGCGAACACCGCGTTCGCCTGGACCGGGCGCACGATCTCGACGCCGTCGATCCCGCGAACGGCCGCCTCCAGCCGGCTGGCCATCGCATTGGCGTGCCCGGCATTGCGCAGATAGAGGTCGCCGGAGAGCAGCGCCTCGAACTGGACGGAGAGGAAGCGCATCTTCGAGGCGAGCTGCATCGAGGTCTTGCGCAGGAACTTGATGTTCCGCACCCGCTCGGGGTTGAGCACCACCACGACCTCGCCGAACAGCAGGCCGTTCTTCGTACCGCCGAAGGACAGCACGTCGACGCCCACGTCCGTGGTGAAGGCGCGCAGCGGCAGGCCGAGCGCTGCGGCGGCGTTGGCCAGGCGGGAGCCGTCGACGTGGACGAGCATGCCGAGCTGGTGGGCGTGCTCGGTGATCGCACGGATCTCGTCGGCGGTGTAGAGGGTGCCGAGCTCGGTGCTCTGGGTGATGGAGACCGCGAGCGGCTGCGCGCGGTGCTCGTCGCCGAAGCCCCAGGCCTGCTGGTCGAGCAGCTCGGGGGTGAGCTTGCCGTCCGGGGTGGGGACGGTGAGCAGCTTGATGCCGCCCATCTTCTCCGGGGCGCCGCCCTCGTCCACGTTGATGTGGGCGGATTCGGCGGCGACCACGGCACCCCAGCGCGGGAGCAGCGCCTGGAGGGCGACCACGTTGGCGCCGGTGCCGTTGAAGACGGGGTGGGCCTCGGCCTTGTCGCCGAAGTGGCGGCGGAAGACGTCCTGGAGGTGGGCCGTGTAGTCGTCCTCGCCGTAGGCGATCTGGTGGCCGCCGTTGGCGAGGGCTATCGCGGCGAGGATCTCCGGGTGCACGCCGGCGTAGTTGTCGCTGGCGAAGCCGCGGACGGCGGGGTCGTGCCGCCGTACCGCGTCCGTACGGGTGAGGTCGGTCATCGGGCTGTCAGCCACAGGTGCTGTCCGTTCAGTTCTGCTGCGGGGCGGTCCCAGAGGCCCGCCAGGTGTCCGGCGAGGTCGGCGGTGTCGGTGAAGCCGGCGAACTTCGCCTCCGGCTTCTCGGCCCGCATTTCGGGGCTGACCAGCGCCTTGATGACCAGGATCGCAGCCGCTGCGGTGGGCTCGCCGTCGGGGGCGGTGGTCTCCTTCTTGAAGGAGTCCGCCATGGCGAGGGTCCAGGCCTCGGTGGCAGCCTTGGCGGCCGCGTAGGCGGCGCCGCCGGCGGTGGGCTTGTGCGCGGCGGCGGCGGAGATCATCGCGTAGCGGCCGGCGGAGCTGCGGACCAGGGCGGGCTGGAAGGCCAGCGAGGTGTGCTGGAGGGTGCGCACGACGGTGTCGTGCAGGAAGTCCCAGTCGTCCAGGCGGGTGTCGAAGAAGGTCTTGCTGCCGCGCCAGCCGCCGACCAGGTGGAACAGACCGTCGACATGGCCGTGCTCGGCCTCCAGGTGGTCGGCCCAGTCGTGGACCTCCTGCGGGTCGAGCAGGTCGATCACCTGTCCGCTGACCTTGGCCCCGCGCACGGCGATGCGGGTGGCGTCCAGCGCGGATTCGAGGCGCTGGGCGTCGATGTCGGCACCGATCACGGTGGCGCCGTCGGCGGTGAGGCGGCGCAGCACCGCCTGGCCGGCCGGGCCGCTGGCTCCGGCGACGGCGATGACCTTGCCGGTCAGCGGGGACTTGGTGGTCGTGGTCACGCGGCGGCTCCCTGGATACCGGTGCCGGTGATGCCGGCGGTGGCGGCGATGACGCCGCCGAGCTTCTTGGACAGGGCCTCGTAGAACATGCTCAGCGGGAACTCGTCCGGGAGCACCGCGTCGCACAGCGCCTTGTTGAGGGCCTTGCCATCGGTGATGTCGAGCGGCAGCGCCTCGGAGCCCTTCGCCCAGGTGGAGGCGGGGTGCGGGGTGAGGTAGCGGGAGACCAGCTGGTAGGCGGCGATCCAGTGGGCCGGCTTGGGCCGGTCGATGCCGTCGCGGTAAAGGGTCTCGATCTCGGCGCAGAGCGCGTTGGTGACCTGCGGGGCCCGGTCCCAGTCGATGCTGAGGCGGTTGTCGCGCCAGCGCAGCGCGTCGTGCTTGTGCAGGTAGGCGAAGAGCAACTGGCCGCCCATGCCGTCGTAGTTACGGACGCGGTCGCCGCTGACCGGGAAGCGGAACAGGCGGTCGAAGAGGATCGCGTACTGGACGTCGCGGGCGTGCGTGTTGCCCTCGGCCTCCAGTTTCACCGCCTCCTTGAAGGTGGTGAGGTCGCAGCGGAGCTCCTCCAGGCCGTACATCCAGAACGGGCTGCGCTGCTTGATCATGAAGGGGTCGAACGGCAGGTCGCCGTGGCTGTGGGTGCGGTCGTGGACGAGGTCCCACAGGACGAAGGTCTCCTGCGCGCGGTCCTGGTCCTTGAGCAGGCCCTCGGCGTCGGCCGGGATCTCCAGGCCGAGCTGCTGGACGGCGCTGGTGGTGACGGCGCGGAAGCGGGCGGCCTCGCGGTCGCAGAAGATGCCGCCCCAGGTGAAACGTTCCGGCGCCTTGCGCACGGCCACCGTCTCGGGGAAGAGGACGGCGGAGTTGGTGTCGTAGCCGGCCGTGAAGTCGGTGAAGGTGATCGGCACGAACATCGGGTTGTCGAAGCGGGTCCGCTCCAGCTCGGCCAGCCAGTCGGGCCACACGACGCTCAGCAGGACGGCTTCCAGGTTGCGGTCCGGGTTGCCGTTCTGCGTGTACATCGGGAAGACGACGAGGTGCTCCAGGCCGTCCTCGCGCTGGTCGGCGGGGTGGAAGGCGAGCAGCGAGTCCAGGAAGTCGGGCTCCCGGTAGCCGGTGTCGGCCCACTTGGCCAGGTCCGCGTCGACGGCGGCCAGGTAGGCGGCGTCGTGCGGGAACAGCGGGGCGAGCTCCTCGACGGCGCCGCGGACAGTGGCCAGCAGCGGGTCGACGGTGTGCCGCTGGACGGCGGACAGGTCGATCGAGCCGTCCTTGGACTGCAGCGGGCGCAGCGTCTCGACGGCCTCCTTCAGGCGCAGCCAGGCCGGGTGGCCGGCGAGGGTCGAGACCGGGGCGTCGGCCGCCGCAGCGAGCCTTGGCGAAAGATTCTGCATCGGGGACTCACTTCGACAGGAGTTATTTCAACGGAGACACCATAAGTACGAAAGGTTCTCCTGTTCAAGGGGGTCGCGACCGACAAAGCTTCGGCGTGGCTCCGCCGAGCCCCTGGCGGGGCCCCGGGGCGCGGGCCCGCCGGCCGGGCGTCCGCCATGTGGACAGGGATCTGGATGTTCTGGACAGACGCACTGTCGGAATGCGAACCTCCCGCCATGCTCCCGGCGGTGATCACGGTGACCGAGTGCCACATCGGCCTTTTCCGGGCGCCCTCTTGTTGTCACGCCTGCTGTCGCGTGCGCGGCCTCTGCCGCCGCTGTCGCTGATCCGGCTCGGAGGGCGCCGCGGACGCGGGCCCGTACGCCGACCATGCCGTGTGTGTTCCGGCGCCGCCACCGGGGGGAAGTGACCCGCCGGGCCCGCGGCCGGCCCCGGCCCGCCCGTCGCCTCCCCTGTCCCACCCGGCCCTTGCCTCCTCCCTGTCCCGCCCGGCCCTTCCTCACTGGAGCCCTGCCATGACCATCCGCAAGCCGTCCGCCGCACTGCCCCTCGCCGCACTGCTCGCCGCGGCCGCCGCGCTGACCGCGTGCGCGCCGCAGGACGCCAAGTCCGACGGGGCCGCCGCCTCGGGCTCCTCGGGTGCGGCCGGTACCGCCGCGGGCTGCGCACCGGGCGCGCTGGCGACCCGGACGGCGGGGACGCTGACCGTCGGCACCGACAAGCCCGCGTACGACCCGTGGTTCACCGAGGACAAGCCGGAGAACGGCAAGGGGTTCGAGTCCGCCGTGGCCTTCGCGGTGGCGGAGAAGCTGGGCTACCCCAAGGAGAAGGTCAGCTGGGTGGTCGCGCCGTTCGGCAAGGCCACCTCGCCCGGGGCCAAGGACTTCGACTTCGACGTCAACCAGGTGTCCATCAGTGACGAGCGCAAGCAGGCCGTCGACTTCTCCTCCGGCTACTACGACGTGCGCCAGGCCGTCATCGCGCTGAAGAACTCCAAGGCGGCGGGCGCGAAGAGCATCGCCGACCTGAAGGGCGCCAAGCTGGGCGCGCAGGTCGGCACCACCAGCCTCGACACCATCACCGACACGATCAAGCCGAGCGTCCAGCCGGCCGTGTTCGACTCCAACGACCTCGCGAAGGCCGCGCTGAAGAACGGCCAGGTCGAGGCGCTCGTGGTGGATCTGCCGACGGCCTTCTACATCACCGGCGCCGAGGTGCCGGAGGCGCAGGTGGTCGGCCAGTTCGCGGGGGCCACGCAGGGCGAACAGTTCGGCCTGGTGCTGGACAAGGGCTCGAAGCTGACCGGCTGCGTGTCGCAGGCGGTGGACGCGCTGCGCTCCGACGGCACGCTCGCGAGGCTGGAGAAGCAGTGGCTCTCCGACGCCGTCTCGGCACCGGTGCTCAAGTGAGCGGCGACGCGGTGGCGGCCGGTCCGGCGTCGGTCGCCAAGGGCCGGGACGGGAAGGGCCGCGCCGGGAAGGGGCTCGAAGGGGGTGACCTCGACGGGGAGGGCCTCGACGGCGGCGGGGGCAAGGGGGACGACGACGGCTACCGTCCGTCCGAACGGCGGCTGGCGCACGAGGCGTACCGGCGCGGCCGGGCCCGCCGGTCGGCGCTGATGGCCGCCGGGTCGACCCTGGCGACGGCGGTCGCGCTCTACCTGCTGGTCGTCAACTCCCCCGGCTGGGAGGTGACTCGGAAGACCTTCTTCAACGCCGACTACGCCCGCCAGGCGCTGCCCGAGGTACTGAAGGGGCTGCGGCTCAACCTGGAGCTGATGCTCGGCTGCGGCGCCCTGATCCTGGTGTTCGGCCTGCTGCTCGCGGTGCTGCGGACGCTGCGCGGGCCGGTGTTCCTGCCGGTGCGGCTGCTGGCCACCGCGTACGTGGACTTCTTCCTCGGGCTGCCGATGATCATCTGCCTGCTGGTGATGATCACCGGGGTACCGGCGCTGCGGCTCGGCGGGGTGACCACCGATCCGCTGGTGCTCGGCGGGGCGGCGCTGGTGCTGACGTACTCCGCCTACGTGTCGGAGGTGTTCCGCTCCGGCATCGAGTCGGTGCACCCCAGCCAGCGGGCCGCGGCCCGGTCGCTCGGGCTCACCAACGCGCAGGCGATGCGGTACGTGGTGCTCCCGCAGGCCGTGCGGCGGGTGGTGCCGCCGCTGCTGAACAACCTGGTCAGCCTGCAGAAGGACACCGGGCTGGTGTCGATCGGCGGGGCGATCGACGCGGTGTACGCGGCCAAGATCATCGCGGCCCGGTCGTTCAACTTCACGCCGTACCTGGTGGCGGGACTGGTGTTCATCGTGCTGACCATTCCGCTGACGCGGTTCGCCGACTGGCTGACCGCACGGACGAACCGTCGGCAGTTCCAGGGAGGTGCGGTGTGAGCGGGGACGTGCTCCGACTGGAGTCCGTGCGCAAGACCTTCGGCGGCCAGGTGGTGCTGCGCGACGTGGGGTTCGCGGTGCCCGAACACTCGGTGACGGCACTGATCGGGGCGTCCGGCTCCGGCAAGTCCACGCTGATGCGGTGCGTCAACCTGCTGGAGGGGATCGACGACGGGGCGGTCTTCCTGGACGGGGAGGAGATCACCGACCCGCGCGCGGACCAGGACGCCGTCCGCCGCCGGATCGGCGTGGTGTTCCAGTCCTACAACCTGTTCCCGCACCTGACCGTGCTGGAGAACATCACGCTCGCCCCCCGCCGGGTGCACGGACGGGGGCGGGCCGAGGCGGAGGCGGAGGCGCTGGGGCTGCTCGACCGGCTGGGGCTGGCGGCCAAGGCGAAGGAGTACCCGGACCGGCTCTCCGGAGGACAGCAGCAGCGCGTCGCCATCGTGCGGGCGCTGGCCACCGGGCCCCGGCTGCTGCTGCTCGACGAGATCACCGCGGCGCTCGACCCGGTCCTGGTCGGGGAGGTGCTCTCGGTGGTGCGCGACCTCAAGGAGCAGGGCATGACGATGGTCCTGTCCACCCACGAGATGGGGTTCGCGCGCGAGGTGGCCGACCAGGTCTGCTTCCTGGACGACGGGGTGGTGCTCGAACAGGGGCCGCCGGAGCAGGTGTTCGGCGATCCGCGGGAGGAGCGGACGCGACGGTTCCTCAGCCGGGTCGTCGCCTCGGGGCGGCTCGCGGGCTGAGCACCGGCCGGGGCGGCGGAGCGTGTGCCCGGTGGCCGCACACCGGGGGCACCACTGTGCGCCCCGGTGCGCGCCCTGCCCGCGCCCCGGCCACAGCGGTGATCGTGGACTGGACGACCGTCCAGACCGCGGTCGGCGGGCGACGGTGTGGCGGGCCGCACCGCACCGCCGTCGGCCGCCCGCCCTCTCCGCCCCGGGAGGCCGCCGTTGCACGGACCCTCGCTGATCAGCTGGCTGCTCGCGCTCCTCACCGCCACCGCCGGCGCCTACTGTCTCACCCGGCTGCGCCACTCCCCCTGCGCCGCCGATACCACTCACCACTTCGGCGCCCGCCGCCTGCTCGCCCGGGAGTCCGACGCCGCCGAGGCCCTGATGGGGCTCGGCATGGCCGCCATGGCCGTGACCGGCGGCGCCGTCCCGGCCACCGTCTGGGCCTGGGTGTTCGGTCTCCCCGCCACCACCTTCCTGCTCGCCGCCGTACGCGCCCCGGCCCGCCGGGCACACCGGCTGCACCACGCGATCGGTGCGCTCGCCATGACGTACATGGCGCTCGCGATGACCGCCACCCCCGGCCATCACCACCACGCCGCCGACGCGGGCACGCCGCTGCTGACCGGCTCCCTCCTGCTCTACTTCGGCGGCTACTCCCTGTGGGCCGGCACCCGGCTCCTGCACACGGCCTCCGGGGCCGTGGCACTCGGCACCGCCGGCCTGCCCCGGGCCTGCCGGCTCACGATGGGCATCGGCATGTTCGCCATGCTCCTGACCATGTGAGCCCGGATCGATCCAAGAGCCCATCCCTGACGTGGCGTTGGTCACTGGCCGGTCGAAAGCCGTTCCTCCGGACGTCATCAGCGCATAGGTTGGCAGGGAGCGCGTTGTCGCGTTCCGTGCGTACTCGGGGAGCCCATGCGATGACTGCCCTGATCGGCCTGCTGCTGCTCGGACTGCTGCTCTCGACCGTCGCGCCCCGGCTGCTGGCCCGGGCCCGCTGGGCGGAGCGCGAACCGGTGCTGGCGCTGCTGGCGTGGCAGTGCCTGGTGGTGGCCGTGCTGCTGTGCTGCGTCCTGGGCCTGCTGCTGGCCGCCTCCGCCGCGCTGCCCGAACTGCGCGCCCTGGTGTTCTCGGGCGCCCCGCACGGCGTCGAGGCCGCGTACGGCCTCCAGGACGCCGAGGGCTGGGGCCGACTGTGCGCCGCGGTGCTGGCGGCGGGCGGCCTGCAGACGGTGCTGGCGCTCACCCGCGAAGTCCGTTCCGCGAAGGCGATCCGCGACCACCGACATGCTCAACTCACGGTCCGTGCTCCGGAGTTGCCCGAGGCCATCGCGTCCGCCCGCAGCCGCCGGGAGCGGCTGGTGGTGCTGGAGAACGTCCGCCCGGAGGCGTGGTCGCTGCCCGGCCCGGACTCCCGCCTGGTGGTCACCACCGGCGCCCTCCAACAGCTGACCGACCGGGAGTTGGCCGCCGTCCTGAGCCACGAGCGCGGGCACGTCCGGGCCCGGCACCACTGGCTCCAGCAGTGCGCACAGGCGCTCGCCTCCGGTTTCCCCGGGGTCGGCGTGTTCAGTGCCTTCCGGGCCCAGGTGGAGGAGCTGGTGGAGCTGGCGGCCGACGACCGGGCGGCGCGCCGGCACGGCCGGCACACCACCGCCCTCGCGCTGGCCGAACTCAACCTGGACCGCGGGGTGTTCGGCTCCTGCCCGCCTGGTCTGGCGCAGTCCCCGCGGCGGGTGGACCGGCTGCTCGCGGGCCGTCCTCGGCTGTCCGTCCCGCACCGGCTGCGGCTCACCGTCGTCGCCCTCGCCGCACCTGCCGCGGCCGTCCTGCTGGCCGTCGCCCCGGGGCTGACCTCGCTCCTCTGAGAAGGCCCGCACCCCTTCGGAAAGGTCCGATCCGGGCGTCGGCCCACCGAGTTGACACCAGGTCAGCTTGCCGGCGGCTCGCCCAGCGGCCCGAGCGGAGCGCCGAGGGTCAGTTCGAGCACCTCGCGATGGAGCGGCCTGGCCTGCTCGTACCGCTCCCGACCGGTCCCGGTCAGGGTGATCACGATGGCCCGCCGGTCGCTCTCGCACATCGCCCGGGTGACCAGCCCGCCCTTCTCCAAGCGTGCGATCACCCGGGACAGCGCGCTCTGGCTGAGGTGGACGGTGTGGGCCAGCTCCTGCGCCCGCAGCGCATGACCGCCGCCCTGGCACCCCTCCACCAGGCGCTCCAGCACCTCGAACTCGCTCACGCCCAGTCCGCACTTGTCACCCAGCTCGCGATCGAGCATGCAGGCCGTGGCGGCATGCCGGGCCAGCAGGTCGCGCCATTGCGCGACGAGACCGGCCTCCGCCGGGGAGTCGAGATCAGCCACGGTGCCAGCCTAGCACGTGCGCCGTAAAATTATGTGTTCACATCTTATTCATTTGCATTGAATGCACGTGCATGTACTGTCCTCCCCATGACCACCGCGACCGCCACGTCACCCGACGCCCCGTCAACCAGCGGGCTGAGCTGGACACCCCGCCTCTGGGGCACCCTGATCGTGCTCTGCGCCGCCATGTTCCTGGACGCCCTGGACGTCTCCATGGTCGGCGTCGCCCTCCCGTCCATCGGCTCCGAGCTGCACCTCTCCACCTCCGCCCTGCAATGGGTGGTCTCCGGCTACGTGCTCGGCTACGGCGGCCTGCTGCTGCTCGGCGGCCGCGCCGCCGACCTGCTCGGCCGCCGCCGGGTCTTCCTGGTCGCCCTGGGCGTCTTCGCCGCCGCCTCGCTGCTCGGCGGCCTGGTCGACGACGGCGGGCTGCTGATCGCCGCCCGCTTCCTCAAGGGCGTCAGCGCCGCCTTCACCGCCCCCGCCGGCCTGTCGATCATCACCACGACCTTCGCCCAGGGCCCCGCCCGCAACCGGGCGCTGTCGATCTACACCACCTGCGGCGCCAGCGGCTTCTCGCTCGGACTGGTGCTCAGCGGGCTGCTCACCTCGGTCGGCTGGCGCTGGACGTTCCTGATGCCCGTTCCGGTCGCACTGCTCGCCCTGCTCTTCGCGGTCCGGCTGCTCCCCCGCCCCGCCGAGGAGCGCGCCAAGGGCGGCTACGACGTGCTGGGTGCGATCACCGGCACCGCGACCGTGCTGCTGCTGGTGTTCACCGTCACCGAGGCGCAGGGCGTCGGCTGGCTGAGCCTGCGCACCGTCGGCTCGCTGGTCGTGGTCGCCGCACTGGCCGCCGCCTTCCTGCTGGTGGAGAGCCGCACCGCCCACCCGCTGGTCCGGCTCGGCATCTTCCGCAACGGCTCGGTCGCCCGGGCCAACGTGATCGCCTTCGCCATGGCCGGCGCGTACGGCGGGTTCCAGTTCGTCGTCACGCTCTACCTGCAGCACCTGCTGGGCTGGTCGGCGCTGCAGATGGCCCTCGGGCTGCTGCCGGCCGGCGCGTTCATCGCGCTCTCGGCACCGTTCATGGGTCCGATCGTGGACCGCTTCGGCACCGGCAGGCTGCTGCCGATCGGCCTGCTGGCCCTGGTCGGCGCGTTCGCACTGTTCCTGCGGCTGGACGAGCACAGCTCGTACCTGGGTCTGGTCCTGCCCTCGATGCTGCTGCTCGGCGTGGGCTTCGCGCTGGCCTTCCCCTCGGTGAACATCGCCGCCACCGACGGCGTGGGCGACGAGGAGCAGGGTCTGGCCTCCGGCCTGGTCAACACCGCGATCCAGGTCGGCACCGCGGTGGTCCTGGCCGGCGCGACCGCGATGATCGCCGCCGGCAGTGCCGGCGGCGACAGCCCGCAGGCGCAGCTGGACGGCTACCGGCCGGCCCTGGTGTTCGTCACGGCGGTCGCGCTGTTCGGCCTGCTGATCGCCGCGGTGGGCGCCCTGGTCGACCGGCGGCGGACGTCAGCTCCCGCGCCGGTGCGGGACTACGATTACCCCCCGGTCGGGTCGAGCACGGCGCGGACCGAAGTCCTGACCAACCGCTGACCGTCGACCGCCGCCCGGGGGGCCGGCCCCCCGGCCCCCGCCGTCGGACAATGGCGCCGGCTCCACCAAACCCCCGTTTTGGTGGAGCCGGCCGTCTTCTGTACCGGGCGCCCGAGCGGCGCCCACCGGCGCGCGGTTTCACGGTGCGACTACCGGCTCCGCCAGTATATTGGCCCGGAGCCAACGAACGTTCGGAGCAGACACGATGGCACCTCGCGGGGATTCGGTCAATGAGGAGATGCGGCAACGCTCCCGTCTGCGCATCATGCGAGCCACCGTCGAACTGGTCGACCGGCACGGATACGCGGGCACCACGCTGACCGACATCGCCGAGCGGGCCGGGCTCGCGCGCGGGCTGCTCTCCTACTACTTCGACGGGAAACGGCTGCTGATGCAGTCGGCGACGCACCGGATGATGCACCAGTCGCTCTCCGGCGCGCTCGCCGAGCTGACCCCGGACGCCACGCCGGCGGCCCGGCTGGCCCGCGCGATCGACGCGGTTCTCACCCTCGCCCTGGAGCATCCGCGGGTGATGCGCTCGCACCTCGCGCTGATCCTGGACCCGGACTCCGGCGCCTTCGTCCAGGACCCGGAGCAGCAGCAGCTCGGCGCGATCCTCCAAGGCCTGCTGCTCGACTGGGGCGCACCGGACCCGGCCGCCGAGCACGCGGTGCTGCGCAGCGCGCTGATGGGCGGCTGCATCGGGGTGCTGCTGCCGGGCGCCGAACTCCCGCTGGCACTGATCCGGGCCGACCTGTTCCGCCGCTACGACCTGCCCTGGGAACTGGGCACCCCGCCGCAGGCACTGCCGCCGGAACGCGAACGGCCGCCGGCCCGCGGCTGACGGCGGGTGGACGGCGGCTCGGTGTCCGGGCGACCGATCGCGGGCGCCGGACCCGTACGCTCTGCCGGGAGTTCCTCTCAGCGTTCCTTGAGGATCGACGCCAGCAGGTCCACGGTCCGCTCCGGCGTGAGGCTGTCCACGCAGAGCCGCTCCATGACCTGGATGTACGCGTCGACGTCGTCCCGCTTGTCGAGGTACAGCGCGCTGGTGAGCTGCTCCAGGTAGACGACGTCCGCGAGGTCCTGTTCAGGGAAGCGCAGGATCGTGAACGCCCCGGACTCCCCCGCGTGCGCGCCGAATCGGAACGGCATCACCTGGATCACGACGTTGGCCTGCTCGGCGACGTCGATCAGGTACTGCACCTGGCCGCGCATCACCTTGGGCCCGCCGACGGGGCGGCGCAGCGCGGCCTCGTCGATCACGGCCCACAGTCGCGGGCTGGCGCCCTCGGTCAGCAGCTTCTGGCGACGCAGGCGGAGGCTGACCCGCCGCTCGATCTCCTCCTCGCTGACGACCGGCCGACTCTGGCCGAAAACCGCCCGTGCGTACTCCTCGGACTGCAGCAGTCCGGGGATGAACTGCACCTCGTAGGTGCGGATCAGCTGGGCGGCCTCCTCCAGGCCGACGTAGGTCTGGAACCAGCCCGGCAGCACGTCGTTGAAGCTGTGCCACCAGCCGGACTTGTTGGCCTCGCGGACCAGCCCGAGCAGTGCCTCCCGCTCCAGGCCGTCGTCCACGCCGTAGAGGCTGAGCAGGTCGGCGACGTCGCGCTCCTTGAAGCTGACGCGGCCGAGTTCCATGCGGCTGATCTTGGACTCCGAGGCCCTGATCGCGTAGCCGGCGTCCTCGCGCGTGATGCCGCGCGTCTCACGCAGGCGACGCAGCTGAGAACCGAGGAGGATCCGGCGGACCATCGAGCCGCCGCCCGGCTGAACTGTGGTCATGCGGTCGAAACCTCCACCTAGGGCAAACAGCGCACAGTCTGCCATCAGTTGAGCGCTCACGGTGCCGATACTGACGGATGTTCCTATCAGTTCCACACTCCACACACCAGGATGCACGTGCATCCGGCGCTTGCATATGCCAATAGTGCGACTGCACGTGAATCGACTCTTGCATCTGCAGTGAGCGCACACCACCATGGTGCACGTGCACCTGCACATCCCTGGCATTCCCGCGGGCTCCGCGTCGACCCCACGCGCGACTCCGTGCACCGACCCGGCAGCGTTCCCCCGCGCCACCGGGGGTTCGTGTGCGCGCGCGCTGGTCGAGGGGGCGGCCGAGCGGCCGAGCGAGTCGGAGGTGACCGGCATGACCCCGGCGGGTCCAGCCGTGTCCGCCCCCTTATGGGAGGAGCTCTTCATGAGCACCGGTACGGCTTTGGCGGTTGACCCCCATGTGGTCACCTGTACGCTCGCTCCTCGCTTCGAAGCCGTCAGAACCGCGCGCGACTTCGCCAGAACCTCTCTTCAGCGCTGGGGCCTGATGGAGCTGTTCGACGACGTCGCGCTGGTGGCCTCGGAGCTGGTGACCAACGCACTGCGGCATGCGATCGGCGCACGGCCCGACCCTGCGGGTGGCGTCCAGGGCGAGTACGACTTTCCCATACAGCCGACCCCTGAGGGCCGGCTGCCGATCCGAATAAGCCTGGTCCACCGCTCCCCCCAGGTGGTCTGCGCGGTGAGCGACCCGAGCTGCATCGGCCCGGTCGCCCGGGAGGCGGACTTCGTCGCCGAGTCCGGCCGCGGACTGCACCTGGTGGAGTCCTTCAGCCGCTCCTGGGGTTGGCACCCGCTGGGCAGCGGCAAGGTGGTCTGGGCCCTGTTCGAGGCGGAGCCGGCCACCGGTTCCGAACTCGGTGGACGGCACCGGCGCTCGGCCTAGCGCCAGGCGGCGCGCGGCCGGCCGAGGGAGGCCCCGGGAGGACCGCACCCCGGGCTCCGCGGAGCGGATCGGCGGGCCTGGCACAGGTGCGCCACGGGCTCCGGCCCAGCCCTCAGGGCGATTTCCACGACGATTCCCGGGCCTGTCTCCCGGACGAGCCGGCCGGACCGACGGCCGGGCACCCCGGCGGCCCGACTCCCGTCCACGTCCGGGCCCCCAGCCGTGCGCGGGACCACCCGCCACACCTGCGCGCGGTCGGCCGCGAGAACGGCCGCCACGAGAGCGCCCGTCATGTGGCCCCGGACCGGCCCCGGACAAGACAAAGGCCGTCGCGGTGTCAGCACCCACGACGGCCCCCCGATGGCAGGACGGCGGCCGGTCAGACCGCCAGGTGGTCGAACTCCCCGTCCTTGGCCCCCAGCAGCAGGGCGGCGATCTCGGCCCGGGTGTAGATGAGCGCCGGACCTTCCGGGAAGCGCGAGTTGCGCATCGCCACATCGCCCCCCGGCAGGGCCGCGAACTCGACGCAGTTCCCCTGGGAGTTGCTGTGCAGGCTCTTCTGCCAGACAACCCCCTTGAGGTCGGCGGCCGCCATCCCGTTGTAGGTGTCGTACGAGCCGTACGTGTCCTGCGAGTCGTGCATAGAAATCTCCCGAAGAGCTCCGGAGTGGTCGTCCAGCGCGGCGCTCCCGGCACCCGCCGAACGAACGGACCGGCCCCGTACCGGCCCGGCACAACGCCTCACTTGACGCGATGATAGCTGCTGTGCACGTGCATCAGCACGGGACATTGCAGGTGCACGAGGCCTTTCACCGGCAGTTCTGAACTCTTCACGGACCCTTCTCCTGACGGTACGTAAACGGACATAGCCGAGTGAATCGCCAGATTCTCGATAACCGGCCGTGAGCGATTCCCCGCTGAATGTTGATCTTCAGACGCCCGGAGTCGCGCCTTCGTGACCCTCCGTCAGGCGACCTCCTGGCTGTGAGACATCTCACGCGCCACAGAAGCAACTCGACGCCCCGTCGGACACGTCAGGGCAACCAGCGGTGATCGCTCGAAGGCTGGGTGAGATATGTCCGGATTGCGGGCAAACCGCCCGGACGGACACGACGGGAGCGCGGCGCACCCGCCATGACCACGTGAAACTCGAACGGCAGCCGAATGCAGGCCTGACGGGCCGATGTCCTACGATCTCCGGCATGAGCACCGCAGCCATCCCGGGCGCGCCACTGCCCGTCCGCACTCCAGGCTCCCGTGCGCGGGGGCGCCACCGTCGCCCCGAGCGCCCCGAGATCCCGGCCGGATCCCCGGCCCTGGTGCTCGCCGTGCCCGCGACCGCCGGGCCCGAGTCCCGCTCGGTCGTCGAGGAGCTGCTGTCGATCGTCCGCAGCGAGCAGGGCGACATCCAGACCGCCGTCGGCTACCTCCCGGGCGAAGCCGCCCAGGGCGCCGACAGCGACGACCGCACCGTCGCCGAACTGCTGGCCATGGCCGCCGAGGCCGGCCTGCCCGCGCCGGTCCTGGTGCCGCTGGTACCCGGCCCGCACGGATTCCTGACCGAACTCCACGCCCTCGCCGCCGAGTACGGAGCCCCCGTCACCGACGTGCTCGGCCCGCACCCGCTGCTCGCCGAGGCCGTGCACGTGCGCCTGTCCGAGGCCGGCCTGGCGCGTGCCGACCGGGCCCGGCTGTTCGCCATCGCGACCGCCGCGGACGGCGTCGTGCTGACCACCGTCGGCGGCGAGGAGGCCGCTGCCGCTGCCGGCATCACCGGTGTCCTGCTGGCGGCCCGGCTGGCCGTCCCGGTCGTGCCCGCCGCGCTCGACGTGCCGGGCTCGGTCGCCGCGGCCGTCAACCACCTCAAGGAGACCGGCTCCCAGCGCCCGGCGCTGGCCCCGCTGGTGATCGGGCCGGAGGCCGACTCCGAGCTGCTCGCCACGGCCGCCGAGGAGACCGGCTGCCCGTCCGCGGCGCCGCTGGGCGCCTACCCGACGGTCGGCCAGCTGATCGCCTCCACCTACCTGGCCGCGCTGCCGGCGCCCTCCCCCGAGGCCCTGGCGCGGGCCGAGGCCGAGGCGGCGGAGGCCGCCGAGGGCACCCACGCCGACCACTCCGGCCGGGGTGGTCGCGCCGCTCACGCCGCTCACGCCGCCGCCGAGGAGTCGGCCGGCCAGTAGTAGCGGTCACCGTACGTGTGAAGGGCCCGGAACGGCTACGTTCCGGGCCCTTCCCGCTTGTCCCGTAAGGGAGTTAAAGGACGAATGGGTGTGATGTCCGTTCTATCCGTATTTGTTCACCATCGCTCGACGCATCCCCCGATGACCACAGTGCGGACACGCCGCCCTCCCGACGGGCGGGCCCCCGGGCGACCCGACCCACCGTCACCTGCCTCCTGAAGCGCAGACAGTTGCGCGCACCCTTCGCGGGGTTGCCGGAAATCGGTCATTTCCGATCGCGACAAGCGAGGGGAACGACCGTTCTCGCCAAACCGTGATGCGCGTCACAGGTGTTTGCAGTTTGAACTTAAGTCTGCTTAACGTGCTCCCCGTTCGTGGCCACACGAACCCAGTTCATCCGCGACGCCGAGTCCTGCCGTCGGATGTCCTGGCAGCGCGAAAACGCACCACGGCAGGAGCGGGGGACCCACAGGTAAGTCGCCCCGGACCGTTCCCCGGAACGATCCAGGGCTAGGGGTGAAGCCGCGCCCACAGCGCGGCCGGGCAACTCCAGCCCGAATCCGACAGCTCACCTCGCAGGCGTGGGAGAGGACTGCGTCTTCATGCTGCCCACCAACGGCACCCGTCTGTCCAGTCGTACCCGACGCGTGATCGCCGCCGTCGGCGTCGCGGGCGTCGGCCTCACCATCCCCTGCCTCACCTCCGGCACGGCCTCCGCCGCCTCCGTCGCCACCTGGGACAAGGTCGCCCAGTGCGAGAGCACCGGCAACTGGAGCATCAACACCGGCAACGGCTTCTACGGCGGACTGCAGTTCACCTCCAGCACCTGGGCCGCCTTCGGCGGCACCGCCTACGCCCCCCAGGCCAACCAGGCCACCAAGGACCAGCAGATCGCCGTCGCCGAGAAGGTCCTCGCCTCGCAGGGCCCCGGCGCCTGGCCGGTGTGCTCGGTCCAGGCCGGCCTGACCAAGGGCGGCACCCCGGCCGCCGTCGACACCTCGGCCGGCTCGACCACCGGCTCGGCTGCCGGTTCGACCGCCACCAAGCCCGCCGCGAAGCCGGCCGCCCCGGCCGCCAAGCCCGCGCAGACCCAGACCCCGGCCCCGGCCGCGAAGCCCGCCAAGCCGGCCGCACCGGCCCAGGACCAGGCGCAGGCCCCCGCCGACTCCACCAACGGCACCTCGGCCCAGAAGGGCCAGAGCCAGGCCCGGAACAGCGCCCAGCCCCAGGCCGACGACTACACCGTCGCCTCCGGCGACTGGCTGTCCTCGATCGCCGACAAGCACAACCTCCAGGGCGGCTGGCAGCGGCTGTACGAACTCAACCGCGGCACCCTGACCGAGGGCCCGGACTCCATCTACCCGGGCCAGCGCCTCTCGTTCAAGGACGGCGGCCAGGCCCAGCAGTCGGCTCAGGCCGACCGGTCCGGCTCCGGCTCGTCGGCCACGTCCGGCTCGGACTTCACCTGGTTCGACCGCTCGCAGAAGTCCGGCCAGACCTCCAACGGCGCTGTCGCGAGCGCCAAGCCGGCCGCCCAGCCCCAGGCCCCGGCCACCAAGCCGGCCTCCAAGCCGGCCGCCCAGGCTCAGACCCCGGCTCAGACCCCGGCCGCCACCGGCAGCATGGCCGCCGCGGTCTCCTTCGCCCAGTCGAAGGTCGGCCAGGCGTACGTCTACGGCGGTACCGGCAACGGCGGCTGGGACTGCTCCGGCCTGACCCAGGCCGCGCTGCGCGCCGCGGGCGTCTCCGTCCCGCGCGTCGCCGCCGACCAGGCCGCCGCCAGCACCCGCGTCTCGCTGGACAGCCTGCAGGCGGGCGACCTGCTGTTCTGGTCCAACAACGGCCAGAACTCCGGCGTCTACCACGTCGCGATCTACATCGGCGGCGGCCAGTACGTCGAGGCCGCCAACCCGAGCTCGGGCGTGCGCCTGCAGACCGTCGCCAATTGGGCGCCGGACTTCGCCGGCCGGGTCTGAGCACGACCGACGGGTGACAGCCGACAACTGACGGCTGACCCGGCACCCGGGCGGCACACAACGGGCCCCGGAGAGCAACTGCTCTCCGGGGCCCGTCCGTTGACCGTCCTCAGCGCGCGCAGGCCCCCGTGGACCCGCGCATGACCAGCTCCGGCTGGAACATGAACTCCCCGCGCTGGACCGCGTTTCCGCCGACCTCCTCCAGCAGCGCGTCCACCGCCGCGGTCGCCATCGCCTCGACCGGCTGGCGGATCGTGGTCAGCGGCGGCTCGGTGAAGGCGATCAGCGGCGAGTCGTCGAAGCCGACCACCGAGACGTCGTGCGGCACCGACAGCCCACGCTGCCGCACCGCCCGGATCGCCCCGAGCGCCATCATGTCGCTGCCGCAGACGATCGCCGTGCAGCCCTTGTCCAGCAGCGCGCCGGCCGCCGCGTGCCCGCCCTCCACGCTGAACAGCGTGTGGTGGACGAGTTCCTCGGCCTCCTCCTGGCTCCGTCCCAGCACCTCGCGCATCGCCGCCGTGAAGCCCTCGATCTTGCGCAGCACCGGCACGTACCGCCGCTGCCCGACCGCCAGCCCGATCCGCTCGTGCCCGAGTTCGGCCAGGTGCTGGACGGCCATCCACATCGCGGCCCGGTCGTCCGGCGAGATGAACGGCGCGTCGATCCGCTCGCTGTAGCCGTTGATCAGCACGAACGGCACCCCTCGCCCGGTCAGCCGGGCGTAGCGGTCGTGGTCGGCGGTGGAGTCGGCGTGCAGCCCGGAGACGAAGACGATGCCCGCCACGCCCCGGTCGACCAGCATCTCGACCAGTTCGTCCTCGGTGGACCCGCCCGGTGTCTGGGTGCACAGCACCGGGGTGTACCCGTGCCGGCTGAGCACCTGCTCGATCACCTGGGCCAGTGCGGGGAAGATCGGGTTGCTCAGCTCCGGCGTGATCAGCCCGATCAGGCCGGCGCTGCGCTGGCGCAGTCGGGTCGGCCGCTCGTAGCCGAGCACGTCGAGCGCCGCCAGCACGGTCTGCCGGGTGGCGGCGGAGACGTTCGCCTTGCCGTTGAGTACGCGGGAGACGGTGGCTTCGCTGACCCCCGCCTGCGCCGCGATGTCTGAGAGTCGCGCCGTAGTCACGGTCCCAGAGCCTATTGCAACCACGTCAGACCGCCCACCAGCCGGTGCTGTCCGGCGCGAGCACCGTCTCGCCGCCGTCGACCACCAGCTCCACCGAGGAGAGCAGCAGCTTTCCGGGCGCCGCTATCCGGACCGGCTCGTCCGTGGCGTTGACGGTGCAGACGAAGGAGCCGCGGCGGAACGTCAGGGTCCCCTCGGGGCCCTCCAGCCACTCCACGGCCGTCCCGGCGCCGAGGTCGTCCTGGGAACGGCGGACGGCGAGCGCGCTGCGGTACAGCTCCAGGGTGGACGCCGGGTCGCCGGTCTGCGCCTCGACGCTCAGCGCGGCCCACTCGGCCGGCTGCGGCAGCCAGGACGGCCCGCCGGCGACCGGGCCGAAGCCGTACGGGGCCTCGGTGCCGGACCACGGGATCGGGACGCGGCAGCCGTCGCGGTAGCCGTCCTGCCCGGCCTTGCGGAAGAACGACGGGTCCTGGCGGACCTCGTCCGGCAGGTCGGTGACGTCCGGCAGACCGAGTTCCTCGCCCTGGTAGATGTACGCGGAGCCGGGCAGCGCGAGCATCAGCAGGGTGGCGGCGCGGGCGCGGCGCAGGCCGAGCTCGCGGTCGCCGGGCGTGCGGATCTGGGTGCCGAGGCCGGGCGGGTTGGCGAAGCGGGTGGCGTGCCGGGTGACGTCGTGGTTGGACAGCACCCAGGTGGTCGGGGCGTCGACCGGGCGCATCGAGTCGAGCGAGACGTCGATCACCTCGCGCAGCGCGGCGGCGTCCCAACCGGTGCCCAGGTACTGGAAGTTGAAGGCCTGGTGCAGCTCATCGGGGCGCACGTAGTTGGCGGTGCGCTGGACGGTCGGGGTCCAGGCCTCGGCGACGCCGATCCGCTGGCCCGGGTACTCGTCGAGGATCTTGCGCCAGCTGCGGTAGATCTCGTGCACGCCGTCCTGGTCGAAGAACGGCATGACGTCGTTGCCGAGCAGCTTGAGCTGGTCCGAGCCGCCGAGGTCGGGCAGGCCGGGGGCCTTCACCAGGCCGTGGGCGACGTCGATGCGGAAGCCGTCGACACCCATGTCGAGCCAGAACCGCAGGATCGAGCGGAACTCGTCGGCGACGGCCCGGTTCTCCCAGTTGAAGTCGGGCTGCTCGGGGGCGAACAGGTGCAGGTACCAGTCGCCGGGGGTGCCGTCCGGGTTCTCGCTGCGCGTCCAGGCCGGGCCGCCGAAGATGGACTCCCAGTCGTTGGGCGGCAGTTCGCCGTTCTCGCCCTTGCCGGGGCGGAAGTGGTACCGCTCGCGCAGCGGGGACTCGGGGCCCTCGCGCAGGGCGCGCTGGAACCACTCGTGCTGGTCCGAGGAGTGGTTCGGGACGAGGTCGACGATGATCCGCAGCCCCAACTGGTGGGCGTCCCGGATGAGCGCGTCGGCGTCCAGCAGGCTGCCGAACATCGGGTCCACGGCGCGGTAGTCGGCGACGTCGTAGCCCGCGTCCGCCTGCGGCGAGGCGTAGAACGGCGACAGCCAGACCGCGTCCACGCCGAGGTCGCGCAGGTACGGCAGGCGGCTGCGGATGCCGGGCAGGTCACCCATGCCGTCGCCGTTGGAGTCGGCGAAGCTGCGCGGGTACACCTGGTAGATGACCGCGTCCCGCCACCAGCCTCTGGACGCGCCGCCAGTCGCAGGAGCCGGGGTGACCGCCTCGTGGGCGGCGGCGTCGGCGGCAGGCCGGGAGGTGTCGGCCAGGTTCTGGGTCATGGACGGTATCCCTTGGGGACTAGAGGAGCGAGGAGCGTTACGACTTGGAGGCACCGGCGGTCAGACCGGTGACCAGGTGGCGCTGCACCAGGTAGAAGAAGGCTGCCGACGGGATCGCGATCAGCACGGCGGTCGCGGCCATCAGGTTCCACTGGGCGTCGTGCTCGCTGACGAAGGTCTGCAGGCCCACGGCCAGCGTGTACTTGTCGGAGCTGAGCATGAAGGTGGAGGCGAACGGCACCTCGGCCCAGTACGTGAGGAAGGAGTAGAAGGCGGCCACCGCCAGGCCCGGGCGGGCGAGCGGCAGCACCAGCCGCCAGAAGGTGCCGAACGGGCTGAGCCCGTCGACCCGGCCGGCCTCGTCGATCTCCACCGGGATGGTGTCGAAGTAGCCCTTCAGCAGCCACGCGCAGTACGGCACGGTGGTGGTCGAGTAGACCAGGATCAGGCCCAGGTAGCTGTCCAGCAGGCCGAGGTCGGAGAGCATCGTGTACATCGGCACGATCAGCACCGCGATCGGGAACATCTGGGTGACCAGCAGCGACCACATCAGCGGCCGGTGGCCAGGGAAGCGCATCCGGGAGACGGCGTAGCCGGTGGTGGCGGCGACCAGGACGCCGAACACGGTGGTGACGCCGGAGACCAGCAGGGCGTTGCCGAACCAGGTGAAGAAGTCCGTGTCGAACAGCACGTGGTGGTAGTTCGACAGCGTGAGCTTGTCGAGGATCGCGCCGGGGTGGAGGTAGTCGGTCTTGTCCGGGCCGAGCGAGACGAAGAGGATCCACGCCACCGGGAACAGCGCGATCAGGCCGGCCACGATCAGGGTGCCGTGGGACAGCGCCCTGGCCAGCAGGCTGCTCTCACCGCGCCGGCGGACCTTGGCCGGCCGGGCGGCCGGGGCCACGGTCGTCGCGGGGGTGGGGAGTTCGGTGGTGGTGCTCATCGGGGGTACCTGCCTTCGTGGGTCAACTGGGTCCGGGGCCTCAGCCGTTGGCCTGCTCGTTGCGGGCGAGCCAGCGCCGGTAGAAGGCGGTGAAGACGATCAGGATGGACAGCAGGATCACGCCGTAGGCGGCGGACTGCGCGTAGTCCCGGGGGATCTGGCCGAAGCCGAGCCGGTAGGCCCAGGTGACCAGCAGTTGGGCGTCGGGCGCACCGGTGCCGAAGAGCAGGAAGATGACGTTGAACTGGTTGAACGTCCAGATCACGCCGAGCAGGACGACGGTGGAGGAGACGGCCCGCAGCCCGGGCAGGGTGACGTACCGGAAGCGCTGCCACGGCGTGGCGCCGTCCATCTCGGCGGCCTCGTACAGCTCGGCCGGGATCGACTGCAGGCCGCCGAGCAGCGAGATCATCATGAACGGCACGCCGGCCCAGGTGTTGACCAGGATCGCGGCGGACTTCTGCGCCCACGGGTCGGTGAGCCAACCGGGTTCGGGCAGGTGGAGGAAGGAGAGCATGCTGTTGACGACACCGCCGTCGGACAGCATCAGTCGCCAGGAGAAGACGGTGACGAAGGTCGGCACGGCCCAGGGCAGGATGAGCAGCATCCGGTAGACGGCGCGGCCGCGCAGCTTCTTGTTGAGCAGCAGGGCGAGGCCCAGGCCGAGGGTGTAGTGCAGGAGGACGCAGATGGCCGTCCAGGCGATGGTCCAGACGAAGTGGGACCAGAAGCGGTCGTACGAGCCGGGGCCCCACAGGATGTCGGCGTAGTTGTGGAAGCCGACGAAGTTGTAGCTGGCCGGGATCTCGTTGACGCCGATCTTGCGGGCGACGTTGAGGCTGTTGGCGTCGGTCAGGGTGAGCCAGAGGCCCTGGACCAGCGGGTAGAGCACCAGCGCACCGAGGACCAGCACCACGGGGGCGATCATCGCGTAGGCGTACCAGTGCTTGGCGTAGGAGCGCTTGACGCGTTCCAGCAGGCCCGGACGCTGCTCGCGCTCCGGGCTGCCCTTGCCGGTGGCGCCCTGCACGGCGACTGACATCGATTGACACCTTCTCGGGGGGAAGTCTCGGGGAGAGCGGGTCCGGCCGCCGGGCCCGCCGGGTGGCCGCCGCCGCGAGAGCGGCGGCGGCCCGGACGGCCGACGGCGACTACTTGGCGAAGCCCGGCAGCAGCTTGGCGTAGTCGGTGGCGACGGTGTTCAGCGCGTCCTGGGTGCCGGTGCCCTGGACGGCCTTGCCCAGGTTGGTGCCGAGCGAGGAGAACAGCGAGCTGTACTCGGGCAGTTCGGGGCGCGGCTTGGCGCTGCCGAGGACGGCCTGGAAGCCGGCGATGCCGGGGTCGGCCTTGACGTCGGCGGTGAAGGCGTCGGAGCGGGTCGGCAGGGTGGAGTTCTTCTGCGCGATGAACGCCTGGCTCTCCGCCGAGGTCATGAAGGCGGCGAACTTCTCGGCGGCGGCCTTGTGGGCCTGGTCGGCACCGGCGTAGACGGAGATGTTGTGCCCGCCGGTGGGCGCACCGGACTTGCCGCTGGAGCCCGCCGGGACGGGCGCGATGCCGAGGTTGTTCTTGTCGGCGAACGCGGCGCCCTTGTAGATGTTGGTGATCTCCCACGGGCCCTGGACGATGGCCGCGACCTTGCCGTTGTTGAAGGCGTCCATCATGTGCGCGTAGGCGTCGGTGGTGACGTCGGCCTTGGCCATGCCGGGCGCGGTGAACATCGTCTTGTAGGTCTCGATGGCCTTGACGGCCTCCGGCGAGGTGACGGTGATCTTCTTGCCGGCGGCGTCGACGGTGTCGGTGCCCTCGCCGAACAGGAACGGCATCGCGTAGTAGCCGTCCGCGGCCTTCAGCCAGAAGCCGTCGACACCGGCCTTGTCCTTGAGCGCGGCGGCGTCGGTCTTCAGCTCGTCCCAGGTCTTGGGGGCGTCGGTGATGCCGGCCTTGGCGAACAGCTCCTTGTTGTAGAGCAGGCCCAGGGTGTCGGTGACCAGCGGCACGCCGTACAGCTTGCCGTCGAACTTGGCCTGCTGGATCAGGCTGGGCTGGAAGGCGGAGGTGTCGGCGACGGCCGGGGTGCCGTCGAGCGGCTCCAGGTAGCCGGCCTTGGCGAAGGCGGCGGTCCAGCCGACCTCGGAGCGGAACACGTCCGGAGCACCCTTGGCCCCCATGGCGGTCTGGAGCTTGTTCTGCGCCTGGTCGAACGGGACGTTGACGAAGTCGACCTTGACGTTCGGGTTGGCGGCCTCGAACTTCTTGACCAGCTCCTGGTAGTTCGGCGCCTCGTTGGTGGCGTTCGAGGTGTCCCAGTAGGTGAGGGTGACCGGCCCGTCGGCCTTGCCGTTTGAGCTGGAGCCGCTGCTGCCACAGGCAGCCATCGAGACCGCGAGGGCCACAACGAGGGCAGAGGCCGCGATGCCACGCCGCATGAGAACTCCTTGGGAGGGTGGGGGTGCCCGAGATCTTCGGAGACAGGCGCATAATGGCTGCCTCGTGCCGACTGCACCGTTGCTGCCGTCGGGCTCGGAAGGAAGTTAACAGCGGTGCAATAGCGACGGAAAGTCCTTGCAGCAAGTTTCTGCAAGAAACGGCGATCGTTACGCCCACGTGTCCTGGACGTAGCCGCACGGTAGTTGACAGTGCGACCAAATGTCCGGGTTCACCCGTTTCGATCCGGTACCGGATGGCCGAGAGCACCACCATCCCTGGCCGAAAACCGCTTGCAGCAGACTGAACGCATGCGTATCAGAGCCGCCATGAGGGACGAACTACCGCTGCTGTGCGAACTGGAGCGGGCCGCCGGGGCCCCCTTCGCCGCGATCGGCATGCCGGAGATCGCCGACGACGAACCACCGGCCCCGCACGAGCTGGCCCACTACCTGGACGCGGGCGTCGCCCTGGTCGCCGTCCCCGACGCGACCGACCTGCCCCACGGGACCGACCTGCCCGACGCGGCCGACCTGCCCCACGGGACCGACCTGCCCCAGCAGCCCGGTCCCGGTCCGATCGCCGGCTACCTGCTCGCCGAGCCGGTGGACGGCGCCCTGCACATCGAACAGGTGTCGGTCCACCCCGACCACGCCCGCCGGGGCATCGGCCGGGCACTGATCGAACACCTCGCGGCCGGCACCGACGCCCCCGCGCTCACCCTCACCACTTTCGCCGACGTCCCCTGGAACGCCCCCTACTACGCCCGCTGCGGCTTCCGCCCGCTCGCCGACCACGAGCTCACCCCGGGCCTGCGGGAGATCCGCCGCAAGGAGGCCGAGCACGGTCTCGACCGCTGGCCCCGGCTCTGCATGCGCCGGGACCTCGCACGGGACCCCCGGCAGGACCCCCAGCGGGACCTCACCCCGGACGCGCCCGGAGCGCTCAGCTGACGCCCAGCCGCAGCACGGTCGTCGAGCGGAACTCCTCCCCCGGCCGCAGCACGGTGCTCGGGAACGCCGGGTGGTTCGGGGAGTCCGGGAAGTGCTGGGTCTCCAGCGCGATCCCGGCGAACGGCCCGTACGGGACGCCGCTCGCGCCGGTGACCGCGCCCTGGAACTTGTTGGCCGTGTAGACCTGGACGCCCGGCTCGGTGGTCAGCACCTCCAGGGTGCGCCCGCTGACCGGGTCCTCCAGCAGCGCCGCCCGGGCCGGGCCGCCGTCGGCCGGCCGGGCCCGGAGCACCCAGTTGTGGTCGTAGCCGCCGGGCCCGGCCAGCTGCGGGTGGTCGTCGTGCACCGACTTGCCGATCGGCGTGGCCACCGTGAAGTCGAACGGCGTGCCGGCCACCGGTTCGGTCCGCCCGTACGGGATCTGCCGCTCGTCGGCCGGGGTGTAGGCGTCGGCGTCGAGGGTGAGCAGGTGGCCGAGGACGTCGCCGTTCCCTTCACCCGCAAGGTTGAAGTACGCGTGGTTGGTCAGGTTGACCACGGTCGGCTTGCTGGTGGCGGCGCGGTAGGCGATCACCAGCTCGCCGGCCGGGTCCAGGGTGTAGGAGACGGTGACGTCCAGCGCACCGGGGAAGCCCTGGTCGCCGTCCGGGCTGTGCAGCCGCAGCCGCACCCCGCCCTCGATCCCGTCGGCCTCCCAGATCCGCTGCGCGAAGCCGTCCGGCCCGCCGTGGATGGTGATACCGCCGCCGGTCGGGGCGAGCGGGTGCTCCTCGCCGTCGATGGTGATCCTGGAGCCGTCGATCCGGTTGGCGTACCGGCCGACCACGGTGCCGTAGTGCCGGGCCGGGCCGAGGATCTGCGTCAGCTGGTCGGTGGAGAGCAGCAGTTGGGCGGGGCGCCCGGCGCGGTCCGGGCCGGTGAGGGTGTGCAGGGTGGCGCCGAGGGTGAGCACGCTCGCCTCGTACGGGCCGGCGGAGAGCGTCCAGCGCTCGATCGCGGCGCCCGCGCCCGAGGGGTCGAGGGGTTCGTGCCGCACGCTGGTGGCCTCGCTCGCCATGGCCTGCTCCTCACTGGCGGTCGCGGGTGCCGTGACCGCCCCGGTTCCGGGTCCGTCCAGGGGGTCGCCGCGGCGACCCCCACGTCTGCGTCAGCCTAGCGACGGCGACCGCCCCGGGAGCGCTCCCGTGCCTCCGCGCGCCGCCCGGGCGCCCGCCGCCCACGCGCCCGGGCCGCCACGGCTACTCCTCCTCGGGCTCCGCCCCCGGCCGGGTGGCCCCGCGCGGCTGCGTCGGCAGCCCAAGGGCGGAGGCCAGGCCGTCCGGCCCGCTGCCCGCCTTGCGGTAGACCGCGGCCAGTCGACGGTTGACCAGGCTGAGGTGCACGCCGAGCTCGTCGGCGATGCGCTGCGGCGGCACGCCCTGCACCGCGAGGTTGGCGACCTCCCACTCGGGCTGGCTGAGCGTCTCCCGGAAGTCGCGCAGCCCCAGCCGGTTGGGCCGCAGGCCGTAGTTGGCCAGCTCCCGCCGCGCCTGGTCGACCAGCCCCTCGGCCGAGCAGTGCTGGGCCAGTTCAATGCCCTGGTACAGGTACTCCTGCGCGTCCTCCAGCCGCCCGACCCGGCGCAGCGCGGCGCCGAGGTCGACCAGCGCGACGGCGTGCTCGTACCCGGCCGGCGACTGGCCGAGGTACATCACGGCCTGCTCCAGCAGTTCGACCGCCTGCTGGCCGTCCTCGATCTGGGCGTTCAGCCGCAGCGCGGTGCCGATCGCCGAGGCGGTGCCGAAGGTACGGGCGTCCTGGACGGCCTTGTGGGCGTACTCGCGGGCCCGGTCGGGCTCGTCGGCCGCGATCGCGATGGCGAGGTGGCCGGCCCAGGGCGCCCATACGGTGTTGTGCCAGCCGCGGGCCTCCAGTTGGGCGCCGGCCTCGGTGAGTGCGGCGGCCGCCCCGGCGTAGCGCTTCTTGGCGATCAGCAGCTTGCCGTACAGCGAGGGCGCGTCGGGCAGCACCATCGCGGTCGCGTGGTACGGCGGGTGGAAGCCGAACTTGACGGCGAGTTCCCAGGCCTCCTCGGTCCGGCCGCGGGCGAGCAGGGTGTCCACCAGGACGCCGACGGCGTCCCAGGCGAGCGGCAGCTTGGGGCCGATCCGCTCGGACAGTCGCAGCGCGCGGCGCAGGAAGTCCTCGGCCTCGGCGAGCAGGCCGCGGCGGAAGCGGGCGAGGCCCATCAGGAAGTACGCGAAGCCCCGGTGGGCACCGCTCCACCCGGCGACCTCGAACTGGATGATGGCGTCCGCGAACAGCCGCTCGGCCTGGGCGATGCGGTCGTTGTAGGTGTAGGTGAGGCCGAGCATGGAGGGCAGTTCGAAGCCCCAGGTGCTGTTGGTCCAGCCGAGTCCCTTGGGCAGTCGGCCTGCGTCGAGGACCGAGTCGGCGTAGGTCAGAGCCTCGGCGGAGGGGGCGCCGCGCAGGGTGAGGTCCCAGGCGCGCATCGCGAGGACGGCCCGGTCGGCGGCGTCGCGGGTGCTGAGGCCGTCGCACATGAGGCCGAGCCGGGTGGAGCGGCCGGGCCCGTCGTCCTCGGACTTGCGGAAGGCGTGCCACATGAACGAGGCGGCCTGGAGCCGGAGTCGGCCGGCCGGGTCGGCGGTCTGCTCGGCCTCGTCCTGGCAGACCACCGCGGCCTGGCGCAGTTCGCCGCTGTGTGCGAGCACCTCGGAGAGCCGGAAGGTGGCGTCGACCCGCAGTTCGGGGCGCAGCGGCCCCTCGTCGGGGTCGAGGGCGAGCTTGAGCTGGTTGACGGTGGCGACGGGGTCGGTGAGCAGCGCGGAGCAGCCCAGTTCGTACAGCACCTCGGCGCGGATGTCGTCGGCCGGGGGTTCGTTGAGGGCTCGGTGCAGGCAGCGCTGGGCGGCTTCGGGGGCGCCGATCAGCAGGTGTTCGACGGCGGCCCGGCGCAGTTTGCGGACGGTCTTGTCGTCGCCCTCGCCGGAGAAGGTCTCGACGAGGTGGCGGGAGGCGGCGAGCAGGCCGAGTCCGGCGTTCTCGATCTCGGCGGCGGCGACGCCGTGCATGCCGGTGCGGGTGGCCTCCGGCATGGTGTTGTAGATCGAGCTGCCGATCAGCGGGTGGACGAACTCCAGGTTGCCGTTGGGGGTCTGGGTGAGCACGCGCTGCTTGCGCAGCTGCTTGATGGCGTCGCGGGCGCCCTCGGTGGTCTGGGCGCAGATCCGGGTGGCGAGGTCGACCCGGATGTCGGTGCCGAGCATCGCGCAGGCCCAGGCGAAGCGCAGGGTGCCGGAGCCGAGCCGGTCGATCCAGCTCTTGAGGGTCATTCCGGTGGCGTCGACGGCGAGTTCGCGCAGTTGTTGGGAGTTCTCCTCGACCGGTTCGAGGTCCTGGTCGCGGACCTGGTCGAGCAGGGCGACGGCTTCGAAGGGGTTGCCGTTGACGACGTTCCAGAACTCGTAGCAGAAGGCGTCCTCGGCCTTGTCGCCGAGTTCGGCGCGGATCATGTCGGTGACGGAGACCAGCGAGAGCCGGTTGAGCTCGTGCTTGCTGGTGGCGAGGCCGAGGACGGCCTTGCGGTGCTGCTGGATCTCGGTCGGCCAGTCGTTCTCGTCCTCGCGGAAGGCGAAGACGAGCAGGACGGGCAGTTCGCGGGAGCGGACGGCGAACTGGGTGAGCCAGGAGAGCGACTCGTGGTCGCCCCAGTGCAGGTCGTCGACGATCATGACCAGCGGGGCCCGGCGCGGCGCGAGTTGGGTGAGGACGTAGTCGAGGCCGTCGCGCACGCCCTGGGGGTCGAGGCGGCGGGCGCCGGCCTTGGGCCGCTTGAGGCCCATGGCCGGTCCGACGACCTCCTCCCAGGTGCCCATGACCTGGCGGAACTCGTCGGGCTCCAGGCTGGTGAGGAGGGGTTGGAGGAGCTGGCGCAGCACGTGGTAGGGCTCGTTGAACTGGCGTTCGCCGCCGCGGGCGAACAACACGGTGGCGCGGTCGCGGAGTTTGGCGACCCGTCGGACCTCGTGCAGCAGGCTGGTCTTGCCGATGCCGGGGCGGCCGGAGAAGGCGAGCAGTTCGCCGATCTCGGTGCCGCCGGCCGCGAATTCGCAGCAGAGTTTGTCGACGGCCGTTTCGACGGAGCGCAGTTCGGCGTCGCGGTCGCGCAGCCTGACCCTCGGCGAGGTGCTGTCGCCGTCCCGGCCGGAACCTGATCCCGTCCGAAGTTCGTTGTCCTGCTCGGTCACCGTCGTGCCTCCGCCTCGCCACTCGCGTCACAGCCCGTGTCGCTGCTCGCATCACTGCCCGTGGAGCCGAGGTTAGCGCTGCGTGGCACTCACTGTGGGGCATTCGCGCAGGCTGGGGCGGACGGTGAGGGTTCGGACGCCTTGCCAAGGGCAATTGCCCTATACCCCTAACGTCCGATCATTACATCAGATACCCTACGGCCCGCGAGGCGAAGATGATCTTTCGCTACCACCCTCTCCCCGGAAGCCTCGCCGCGTCAACTCCCCCCACACCGAGCGTTCGAACCACTAGTGCCCCCACCCTTCGCCGCACCGGGAGTCCGATGTCTGACGACACCTCACTTCAGATTCCGTTCCCGCACCGCCGCAGCCCGCACGGCCCGCAGGCCACCGCACTGCACCGTGACTGGCTGGTCCGCCACCCGCTGCTCCCCGACGTCGACCACCCCGGGTACGCCCACTGGGAGGTGGTCGACCTCGCCGCCCTCGGCTACCCCGACACCAGCCCGGACGAACTCTCCCTCGCCGCCGACCTGATGGGCTTCTACTTCCTCTTCGACGACCAGTTCGACGGCCCGCTCGGCCGCCGCCCGACGGAGGTCGCCCCCATCTGCGAGCGGCTGATCGCCGTCCTGCACGGCGCCCGCCCCGACCAGGACTCGCCGGTCGAGACCGCCTTCGCCGACCTCTGGGACCGCAGCGTGCGCGGCATGCCCGCCCGTTGGCAGGCCCGCGCCGCGTACAACTGGGAGTGGTACCTGGCCAGTCACCCCGCCGAGGCCGCCGGCCGCATCTCCACCCGGCCACCCGACCGCGACGGCTACCTGGTGCTCAGACGAGGCACCGCGGCGATGGAGACCATCTTCGACATGGTCGAACGCCTCGGCCAGTTCGAGGTCCCCGCCGCCGTCCTGCACCACCCGGTGCTGCGTCAACTGCGCCAGCTGGCCGCCGACATCCCCTCGCTCAGCAACGACGTCCGGTCGTTCCCGCTGGAGGCCCCGCGCGGCGACGTCAACAACCTGGTGATGATCGTCCAACGCGAGCGCCGCTGCTCGGCCGAGGAGGCCTGCGCGGTGGTGCTGGAGGAGGCGCAGCTGATGGTCGAGCGCTGCCGGGACCTGCACGGCCGACTGCCGGACGTCTACCGGGAGTTGGGCCTCTCCCGAGTCGAACGGACGATCGCCCAGCGGTACGCGGACGGGCTGGTCACCTGGCTCGCCGGCTACCTGTACTGGGAGTCCCGCACCGGCCGCTACCACGCGGTCTGACACCGTCCCGATCGGAGCGCGGAGACACGGTGCGCGCCCCCGCGCGACGGCCGGAACGCGCACCCTCCGTACGGGCCGGGCGCACGGACCGTAGCCGCGCCCCGCGCCGGGCGGCTATCGTGCTCGACGGCGGACGCCCCGGCGGGCCTCCGCCCCGAATTGCGTGTCCGCACCCTCCCGCCGGGCCGCCCCGCGCCGGGCGCGGCCCGGCGCGCCGCCCCCGCCACCCGGTCCGGGCGGCGCCCGACGTCGCGAGGAGACACCAGAGCATGACGGTCTACCAGCCCCCCGGCACGCCCGGCAGCATCGTCGCCTACCGCTCCCGGTACGAGCACTGGATCGGCGGCGGCTGGACCCCGCCGGCGCGCGGCGAGTACTTCGGCGACCCGACCCCGGTCACCGGCGAGGTGTTCACCGAAGTCGCCCGCGGCACCGCCGAGGACATCGAGGCCGCGCTGGACGCGGCCCACGCCGCCGCCCCCGGCTGGGGCCGCACCCCGCCCGCCGAGCGGGCCCAGGTGCTGCTGCGGATCGCCGACCGGATGGAGGCGAACCTGGAGCGGCTGGCCGTCGCGGAGAGCTGGGAGAACGGCAAGCCGGTGCGCGAGACGCTGGCCGCCGACCTCCCGCTCGCGGTCGACCACCTGCGCTACTTCGCGGGCGCGCTGCGCACCCAGGAGGGCGGCCTGTCCCAGCTGGACGAGGACACCGTGGCGTACCACTTCCACGAGCCGCTGGGCGTGGTCGGCCAGATCATCCCGTGGAACTTCCCGATCCTGATGGCGGTCTGGAAGCTCGCCCCGGCGCTCGCGGCCGGCAACGCGGTGGTGCTCAAGCCCGCCGAGCAGACCCCGGCCTCGGTGCTGCTGTGGGCCGAGCTGACCGCCGACCTGCTGCCGCCCGGCGTGGTCAACATCGTCACCGGCTTCGGCGAGGAGGCCGGCGCCCCGCTGGCCTCCAGCAACCGCATCCGCAAGATCGCCTTCACCGGCGAGACCACCACCGGCCGGCTGATCGCCCGCTACGCCAGCGACAACCTGATCCCGGTCTCGCTGGAACTCGGCGGCAAGAGCCCCAACCTGTTCTTCGCGGACGTCGCCGACGCCTCGGACGCCTTCTACGACAAGGCGGTCGAGGGCTTCGCGATGTTCGCCCTCAACCAGGGCGAGGTGTGCACCTGCCCCAGCCGGGCGCTGATCCAGTCCTCGGTCTACGAGCGGCTGCTCGCCGACGGTCTGGAGCGGGTGCGCGCGATGCGCCAGGGCGACCCGCTGGACACCGAGACCCAGGTCGGCGCGCAGGCCAGCGCCGAACAGCTGAAGAAGGTCCTCTCCTACTTCGAGATCGGCCAGGCCGAGGGCGCCAAGCTGCTGGCCGGCGGCGAGCGGGCCGACCTCGGCGGCGCCCTGGCCGGCGGGTACTACGTGGCGCCGACGGTGTTCGAGGGCGTCAACAGCATGCGGGTCTTCCAGGAGGAGATCTTCGGCCCGGTCGTCTCGGTCACCCGCTTCGAGGACTTCGCCGAGGCGATCAGCCTCGCCAACGACACCCAGTACGGGCTCGGCGCGGGCGTCTGGACCCGCGACCTCAACACCGCCCACCGCGCCGGGCGCGCCATCCAGGCCGGCCGGGTGTGGACCAACTGCTTCCACGCCTACCCCGCCCACGCGGCCTTCGGCGGCTACAAGAACTCCGGCATCGGCCGGGAGAACCACAAGGCACTGCTGGAGCACTACCAGCAGACCAAGAACCTGCTGGTCAGCTACTCCCCGGACGCGGTCGGCCTCTTCTAGGCCACGGCCTTCACGAAACACGGAGCGGGAGACCGGTCCCGGCCTCCCGCTCCGCCGCCACTCCCCGTGGCCGCACCGCGAACGCCCGCTGGGACGTCCACGCTGCGCAACCCTCCGTAGGGCAAAACGCCCATTTCGGGATCTAAGCACATGAATGCGCGATTTTCTCGACGCGCCGCCGACATGCCCGAACACACCCGGCGAACGCCGTAAACAGGACTCCCCGTCCCTCACCCCCGGGAGTCCCGATGACCATCTCCCCCGCCAAGCTCTCCGACCCCACCGTGCGCGCCTTCGTCGCCGCGGTCAACGCGGGCGACCGCGACGCCTTCCTGGCCACCCTCACCCCGGACGCGACCATGTCCGACGACGGCTCCGACCGCGACCTGCCCCAGTGGATCGACAAGGAGATCTTCACCGTCCGCGGCCGGATGGACGTCCAGACCGAATCGGACGGCGGCCACGCGCTGATCGCCAACTTCACCAACGACACCTGGGGCGAGATGCGCACCGCCTGGCGCTTCACCCTCACCGGCCCCAAGATCACCCGCTTCGAGACCGGCCAGGCCTGACGGCTCGGGACCGGGCCCGCCGCTACCCGGACAGCCCCAGGCACCCCCGCACCGCGCGGATCAGGTTGCGCGAGCGGATGTCGCCGGTGACACCCGGCTGCATGCCGTTGGTGACGTAGCCGAAGCCCAGCCCGAGCTCCGGGTCGGCGAAGCCCAGCGAGCCGCCCCGGCCGGGGTGGCCGAAGCTCGCCGGGGAGGCCATCGGCGCGGTCGGGCCGTGCCGCCAGAAGCCCAGGCCGAAAGTAGAGTTGACGATCAGCACCCGGTCCGGCCCGCTCACCTCGGGCCCGGCCGCGCGGGTCAGCACCCCGGACCCGAGCAGCGGCGGCAGCAGCGCGCCGGAGCCGTCCGGGCGGTCGGCGGCGCCGATCAGCGCCGCGTAGAACCGGGCCAGTGAGCGGGCGGTGCCGATGCCCCCCGCGCCGGGGATCTCGGCGGCCTGCACCGCCGGGTCGTTGAGGTCCACCCCGGGGCGCACCGAGGCGAAGGACCGCGCGGTCAGCGAGGCCGGGTCCTGGTAGGCGTCCCGGACGGACTGCTTGGGTCGCAGTCGCAGCCCGCTCGGCCCGGTCCGGGCCGCCTCCGGGGCGGGCAGGTCGACCAGCCGGCCGACCCTCGGCGCGGCCCCGGCCGGCAGCCCGATCCACAGGTCCAGCCCGAGCGGCCGGGCGATCTCCTCGGCGAAGTACTGGCCGATCGTGCGCCCGCTCACCCGCCGCACCACCTCGCCGACCAGCCAGCCGAAGGTGTACGGGTGGTAGCCGTGCGCGGTGCCCGGCTCCCAGGCGGGCGCCTGCGCGGCCACCGCGGCCACCGCGCGCTCCCAGGTCAGCACGTCCTCCAACCGCAGCGGCACGTCCAGCGCGGGCACCCCGGCCTGGTGCGACAGCAGCCAGCGCACCGACACCCCGCCCTTGCCGGCCTGCGCGAACTCGGGCCAGTAGGAGGCCACCGGGGCGTCCAGGTCGAGCAGGCCGCGCTCGGCCAGCAGCAGCGCGGTGGCCGCGGTCAGGCCCTTGGTGACCGAGCGCAGCACCTGGGCGGTGTCCGCCGTCCAGGGCACCGCCGGCGCGGGCCGCCCGCCGACCTCGGGCCGGGCGTCACCGCCCCACAGGTCGACCACCTTGCGGCCGCGCGCGTACAGCGCGAAGGCCGCGCCCAGTTCGCCGTACTCGCGGAAGTTCCGCGCGAAGGCCTCCCGTACGGGCTCGAACCCCTCGGCCGTCTCTCCCCAGATCTCCACCACCGCGCGCCGCCCTCAGCCTGTCCGGTTCCCGCGTTCCCGCCCGCGTCGGATCGCACACGAATCGCATGCGCATCACAGTGCGCATCACATGCGAATCGAGCTCGGATCGCACTCGAAAAGCGTTCGAAGCGGGCCCCGAAACCCTAACCTGTCCATCATGACCAACCCTGCCGAAGAACTGCTGGACGTCGTCGACGAGCACGACCGGGTGATCGGGACGGCGCTGCGCGGGGAGGTGTACCGGCAGGGGCTCACCCACCGGTGCGTCTTCATCCTGGTCCGCGACCCGGCCGGGCGGATCTTCGTCCACCGCCGCACCGACACCAAGCTGTTCGCCCCCGGCGCGTACGACATGTTCGTCGGCGGCGTGGTCGGCTCCGGCGAGACGTACACCGAGGCCGCCGTACGCGAGGCCGAGGAGGAGCTCGGCGTGCACGGGATCAGCCCGCGTCCGCTCTTCAAGTTCCTCTTCCGGCAGGACCGGCTCTCCTGGTGGAGCGACATGTACGAGGCCGAGTGGGACGGCCCGGTCCAGCCGCAGGAGTCCGAGGTCGCCTGGCACGCCTGGCTCACCCCCGCCGAGCTCGCCGACCGCCTCGCCCGCGACCACTTCGTCCCCGACGGCCGCGAGGCCTACCGCCGCTACCTGGACCTCCACGCCGCGTAGGCCCCGCCCCGGACGGCGGATAGGGTGGCGCGCATGGCCTCCCGTACGCCGTCGCCGACGGCCGCCCGCGCTGCACGGACCCCCGCCCCGGAGCAGGCACCGGCCCGGGCGGCGGGCCAGGCGCCGGAGCAGGCACCGGCCCGGGCGGCAGGCCAGGCGCCGGACCGGGCACCGGCCCGGGCGGCTGCCGGTGAGCGGCCGCGCCGCAGGCTCAGCGTGGACGAGCGGCGCGAGCAGCTGATCGCCGTCGCGCTGGAGCTGTTCAGCCGCCGCCCGCCGGAGGAGGTGTCGATCGACGACATCGCCGCCGCCGCGGGGGCCTCCCGGCCGCTGGTGTACCACTACTTCCCCGGCAAGCAGGCGCTGTACGAGGAGTCGCTGCGGCGGGCCGGGCGGGAGCTCTCGGCGCGCTTCGAGGAGGCCGCCGACGGGCCGCTGTCCGAGCGGCTGTACCGGGTGATGGGCCGCTACCTGGACTTCGTGCAGAGCCACGGGCCCGGCTTCGCGGCGCTGCTGCGCGGCGGCTCGGTGGCGGCCAGCGCGGGCACCTCGGCGGTGATCGACGAGGTGCGGCGGGCCGCCCACGACCAGATCCTCTCCCACCTGGCGATCCCCGCGCCGAGCCCCGGGCTACGGCTGACCGTCCGGGCCTGGATCGCCAACGCCGAGATCACCTCGCTGGAGTGGCTGGCCGAACGCTCGGTGCCGCTGGAGGACCTGCAGCTGCACCTGGTGCAGGAGTTCGTCGCCTCCCTCACCCTCACCGCCGCCCGGGAGCCGGCGCTCGCCGCCGAACTCGCCTCGTTCTTCGCGGACGAGCGTCCTGACGGCCCGACCGGGCGCCTGGTGCGGGAGCTCGCCGGACTGTTCGCCGTCCCCGGGATCGCCGAGGCGGTCACCGCGCTCGCCACCGCACCGTCCGGCGAAACGTCCCCGCAGGCCACGGGCGAAACGGCCGCGGCTCCCATCGGGTGATCCGCCGGTTCGGTCCCGACAGCGGGCTCTGATAGGAATGAGCACGGATCCGACGGCACGCCGCCACGGCGCGCGCGGACCCACCCGAACCAGCGGACCGCAGACGCAGCAGAGCGGGGGGCTCAACAGTTGACCCAGGACGTCCAGTTCAGCGCGGAGGCCAATCCCTTCGCGGCGGCGGAGCAGGTCTGCGCGACCCTCGGCACGCTCACCGACGCCCTCTTCGACGAGCGCACCTCCCGCCATCCGGCGGCCTCGCTCAGCGCCCTGCGTCCGGCCGAACACCCCGCCTCCGAGGCGCTGTTCGGCCTCCCGCTGGCCCCGAACGGCCCGGTGCACGCGGCCGTGGACCGGCTCGGCACGGTGCTCACCGCCGGCACGGCCCGCCCCGGTACCGGCGCCCGGGTCGCCGACCGGGTGACCACCGCCCTCCACACCCGCTACGGCGGCGGGGCGGTGCGCGGCGCGATCGCCGACCGGGGCACCACCTCGGCCGCGCTGTTCCAACTGCCGGTCACCGGCGAATTCGCCGACCCCAAGCTGCGCCCTCCGTTCGCCCCGGCGCTGGCCGCGCTGGCCGCTGGGCAGCAGACCCGCCAGCCGGTCGAACTGGCCACCGGCGCGGGCGCCGAGGTCCGGCTGGTGGTCCCGCCCGGCTTCCACCCGCTGACCTCCCCCGGTGGTCCGGCCGGGGTCTGCTCCCGTACGGTGCCCGCGCCGGCGGGCGGGGCGGACGGCGTCGACCCGGCCACCGCCGCGGCCGCCGAGGAACTGACCGGGCATCTGGCCGAGGTCGCCGAGGAGCTGTTCAGCGGTGACGGTCCGGAGCAGCGCCGCGACTTCGCGGTCATCTCCGCCACCCTCGCCGACCTGGTCCACGACGCCGGCACGGTCTACGCCGGCGTCTGCGCGCTGGACGTGGACGGCCGGCCCTCCGACGCCGCCCTGGTCGTCTCGCTCGCCCGGCACCCGCTGCCGATCACCGCGCTCGCCACCGAGCTCGCCACCGTCCGGCGGCACGCCGAGGTGTGGACGGTCCTGCTGCCGGCCGGGCCGGCCGCCGTCCTGGTCGAGGGACGGACCGTCCCGGTGCCGGGGCCGCTGTCCGCCGACGGGCAGCGGCGCTGGGTGGTCACCTCGGCGGTCGAGGCCTTCGTCCCGCTGCCGGACGGCGGCACCGTGCTCTGTGTCCAGCTGTCCACGGCGCAGCCGGAGGACTGGGACCTGTACACGCAGGCGTTCGCGGAGCTGCTGAAGAGCGTTCAGTTCGGCTGGGACGGGGAGGTGTCCGGCGCCGTGCGCGCGCCCGTGCCCGCCACGCCTGCCGCCGCTCCCACTCCCGCTCCCGTCGAGAAGGAGCCGGAAGAGGTGCCGGCGCAGCTCCCGCCCGAGGACTTCAACCCGTTCGCGCCCGTCGCGGAGGCCTCCCCGGCCGACGCCGAGCCACAGGCGGCGCCGGCCAGGCGGAAGGGCACGCCGGTCATGGTGCCCCCGCCGGACTTCAACCCCTTCGCCCCGGAAAGCCTCCCGTCCACCCCGGACACGTCCCCGGCGGCGGCCGCCCCGGCCACCGACCCGTTCGGCACGGTGACGGCCGACCAGTCGGACCCGTTCGGCACCACGCTCGCGGCGCAGGGCCCGGCCGTCCCACCGCCGCCCTCCGCACCGCCGGCCGTTCCCGCGCAGGTTGCTCCCGCGCAGGACGCCCCGCGGAAGGGCACGCCGGTCATGGTGCCTCCGCCGGACTTCAACCCCTTCGCCCCGGAAAGCCTCCCGTCCACCCCGGACGAAGCGACGGAGACCGACGCGGCGGAGGCTTCGGGCCCGGAGACCAGGCCGTTCGGCTGAGCCCCGACCACTGCCCCTCCGCCAGGATCCAACCGCAGGATCGACAGGAGGCCGCGACAACGCGACGCCGAGAGCCGGCAGTTGACCGCCATTGTGGACAACGCCCGGACGCGACAGGAAGGTTGGGAGGCCCTACGCCGTCAGCCGGCGCGCCGGGCCAGGTGGACCACGTCCGGCACGCCGCGGCTGACCGGGATCTCGTGCGTGACGACGTCGGAGAAGCCCGCCGCCCGCAGTGCCTCCTCGAAGTCCGCGGAGGGCTGCGCGCTCCACACCGCCAGCACCCCGCCCGGATGCAGCCGGTGCCAGAGCACCGCGAGCCCGTCGGCGCCGTACAGCCCGGCGTTGGAGTCGGTGACGGTCCAGTCCGGGCCGTTGTCGATGTCGAGGCACAGCGCGTCGTAGCGCTCGCCGTCGGCCGCCGCCAGGTACTCCAGCAGGTCGGTGTGGAGGACCTGGACCCGCTGGTCCTCCAGCGCGCCGCCGGAGAAGGCGCCGAGCGGCCCGCTCCGGTGCCAGTCGATGACGGCGCTCTCGCGCTCGACGATGGCGATCCGCCCCCAGCGCGGCTCGGCCGCCGCGTACGCCAGCGAGAAGCCGACGCCGAGGCCTCCGATCAGCACCGAGGGCTCCGCGGGGGCGCCGGTGCGGTCCAGTTCGTCCAGCGCCGCCTGGATCAGCAGGCGTTCGGAGCGGCCGTCGGCGGTGTCCATCAGGAAGCAGCCGTTGGCGATGATCTCGAAGTGCCGACCGCGCCGGCGCAGCACCACCTCGCCGAACGGGCCGTCCCGCCGGTCGAGCGTGACGACGGCCTCGTGAGCGTCCCGTTCGGGCAGTGCGGTGGACATGCGGCTTCCTCAGCGGACTCGGGTGCAGGAGCGTCCCGGCGGACGAGTACCCGCCCGACAATAGCCGAGTCCGCCCCTGCGCCCGTCACGTCGTGACCAGCACCCCGGCGTAGGAGACGCCCGCGACGACCACCCAGGAGCCGAGCCCGAGCAGGGCGAGCCGCCCGCCGGTGCGGACCATGGTCGGCAGGTGCACGGCGCTGCCGAGGCCGAACAGCGCGGCGGCCAGCAGCAGTTCCTGGGCGTCCCCGGCGAGGGTGAGCGCCCGCTCCGGAAGCACCCCGGTGGTCCGCAGCACGATCATCGCGAGGAACCCCGCCACGAACAGCGGGACGATCGGCGGGCGGCTGCCGATGGTGCCCGGGTTCTTCGCAGGGCCTTCCCCCAACTCCTGGCCGGCCCCGACGACGGCCTCCCCGGCCCGTCGCGCCCGGCGCCGTACCGCGACGGCCATCCCGGCGACCAGCGGCGCCAGCAGCACCACCCGCATCAGCTTGACCAGGACGGCCTCCCGCAACGCGCCCGCCCCGCCGGTCTGCGCGGTGGCGACCACCTGCCCGACGTCGTGCACGCTCGCGCCGACCCACCGCCCGAACTCCACGTCGCCCAGCCCGAACGGCTGCTGGAGCAGCGGCAGCACGGCGATGGCCAGCGTCCCGCACAGGGTGACCAGGGCCACCGAGGCGGCGACGTCCTCCTCCTCGCTGCCGGCCGCCTGGCTGACCGCGCCGATCGCCGAGGCTCCGCAGATGGAGTACCCGGTGGCGACCAGCAGCGGCTGGTCGCCCGGCAGGCCGAGCCGCCGGCCGAGCCAGAGCGTGCCGGTGAAGGTGGCCGCGACCACCGCGAGCACCATGGCGACGGTGGCCCAGCCGAGGCCGAGCACGTCGTCCAGGCTGAGCTTGAGCCCGAGCAGGACGATCCCGAGCCGCATCAGCCGCTTGCCGGCCATGGACAGCCCTGGCCGGGCCACCCCGCGCACCACCGGGCGCAGCGCGGGCAGGTGGGCAGCCGCCATGCCGAGCACGACGGCTGCGGTCAGCTTGGGCACGGCGGGCACGGCCGCGTGGACGGCGATCGCGGCGGCCACCCCGGCCGCCGCGAGCAGCAGGCCGGGGGCGTCCCCGCCGAGCGGGGGCAGTGAGCGGGTGCGCGTGGCGCGCTCCCGGAGGGTCAGTGCCACGCCGCCCTCACTGCTGCTGGTCGGCGGGCAGCCGGTAGACGCGCCGGATGCTGGTGCCGAGCCGCGAGACGTCCGCGCCGTAGACGTGGATGGAGATGGCGGTGCTGTTGCAGGCGTTGCGCACCAGGTGGATGTCACCGGGCGGGGCGAAGGCGGCGACGGTGCCGGCCGGGCCGGCGACGTGCTCGGTCTCGACGAGGTGGGCGGTGCGGCCGTCGGAGACCAGCCGGTAGCGGGTCTCGCTCTCCTGGCCCTGGTGGACGCCGGCCACGCACCAGGAGACGTGGTCGTGGATCGGGGTCTGCTGGCCGGGCAGCCAGACCAGGGCGACGACGGAGAAGCCGCCGTCCTCCTCGGCGTGCAGGACGTGCTGGCGGTAGCGCGTCGGGTCGCCCTCGCGCTGGGCGGGGGTGAGCAGCGCGTCGGGCCCGTCGGGGTCGGCGCGCAGGTGCGGGGCGAGGCGTTCGCCGACCAGGTAGGCGGTGAGTTCCGGGGGCAGTCCGCGGTCCACGACGGCACGGATCTCGCCGATCAGGGCGGTCATCCGCTCGGTGAGCCGGTCGCTGCCGACCGTGGCTGGGGGTGTCATGCCAGCAGGTTCGGCTGCACCGACCTATCACGTCCAACGATGGTTCTTAAGCTTCCCCCCAACTTCAGCTTATGAATCGCCCCGGTGAGCACCCCCGGAGCCACGACTCAGCACCCGATCCGGCTCGCCGCCGCCCGCCGCAGGTGGTCCAGCACCAGCCCGGTGGCCGGTATCCGCCGGTGCTCGCGCAGCACGTACGCGCTCACCTGCCGGCGCAGGTGCGGTTCGACGGCCCGCCCGGTGACCTTGCGGTGGCACATGAAGGAGAGCACCAACGCGGGCATCAGCGCGATCCCGACCCCGGCGGCGACCAGGCTCTGCACCGCGAGGTTGTCGTCCGTGGAGAACACGATGTCCGGCGCGAAGCCCTCCTCCGCGCAGACGTTCAGCAGGTTGGCCCGGCAGCGCGGGCACCCGGCGATCCAGCGCTCGCCGTCGAGGTCGGCGAGCCGAACGGCGTGCCGACGGCCGAGTGGGTGTCCGACCGGCAGCAGCACGGTGAGCAGGTCCTCCATCAGCGGGATCTCGTCCAGCCCGTCGGGCACCTCGGTCGCGCCGCCGGGGTAGCGGAAGGCCAGCGCGATGTCGCACTCCCCGCGCAGCAGTCGCTGGACGGAGTCCGGCGGTTCGGCCTCCAGCAGCTCGACCCGCACACCGGGATGCTCCGCGAGCAGCCGGGCCATCGCCTCGGGTATCAGGGTGGCGTTGGCGCTGGGGAAGGCGCAGACCCGCACCCGCCCGGCCCGCAGCCGGGCGAGCGCGGCGAGCTGCTGCTGGGCGGCGGAGAGGCTGCCGAGGATCAGCTCGGCGTGCCGGGAGAGCGCCTCGCCCGCCTCGGTGAGCCGCAGTCCGCGCCCGGCCCGGGTGAACAGCGCCACGCCGACGGTGCGTTCGAGCGCCTTCATCTGCTGGGTGATGGCGGGCTGGGTGTAGCCGAGCTCGCGGGCGGCGGCCGAGTAGGAGCCCGCTCTGACGACCTCGTGGAACGTCCTGATGTGCCGCGAGTCGAATACCGGCTCCATGGCCCTCCCCCGGTCGTCGTCGTCGAACCTCCGCAATCATAAGAGGAAATTGGAGATGCCCGCTCTATCCCCACCCACACCTATGGTTCAGGATCGAACCAGGCCTCTCACTGCTGCGCGGACGGCGGCAGCCCCATCGCCACCCCGGCCTTGACCACCGGCGCCCCGCCCCGCATGCTCGGGCTGCGCCGACTGCGGCGCTCGACCCAGCGGGCGAGCCAGGAGAGCAGCAGGCACATGCCGATGTAGATCGGCGCGATCACGATCACCACCGGGATGAACGGCAGGTCGTAGTCGAGGTTGGTGGCGATCAGCTTGCCCGCGTGCAGGAACTCCTCGTAGGTGATCAGGAAGCCCAGCGAGGTGTCCTTGAGCGCGACCACCAGTTGGCTGATGATGGCCGGCAGCATGGCCCGGTTGGCCTGCGGCACCAGCACGTACGTCATCACCTGGGTCTTGCGCAGGCCGAGCGCGTAGGCCGCCTCGCGCTGGCCCTTGGGCACCGCGAGCACGCCGGCCCGGAAGACCTCGGCCAGCACCGAGCCGTTGTACAGCACCAGCCCGGCCACCAGCGCCCACAGCGGCTGCACCTTGAGCGCGACGAAGACGAAGAAGATCATCACCAGCAGCGGCATGGCCCGGAAGAACTCCACCACCACCGTGGAGAGCACCCGCACCACCTTGTGGTCGGACAGCCGCCCGGCCGCGAACAGCGCGCCGAAGGGCAACGCGAACAGCACCGTCCAGCCGAAGGCCTTGAGGGTGTTGCCGAGCCCGCTCAGCAGCAGGTCCTGGACGCCCCGGTACTCGAAGGGCATCCACTTCTGGTACGTGAACTGGTGGGTGTGGAACAGCATGTAGACGATCCAGCCGATCAGCGCCGCGATCAGCAGCAGCGCGATCCCGCCGTACAGCCGGTGGCGGGCGAGCGCCTTCGGACCGGGGATGTCGTACAGCGCCGAGGATCCAACGGTCATCGCGACACCGCCACTCGTCGTTCCAGCAGGTTGAAGACGGCGCTGACGGCCAGGGTGATGATCAGGTAGCCGACGGCGATCCAGACGAAGGTCCAGATGATGCTGTAGCCCAGTTCGTTGATCGTCCGGTAGGTGCCGAGCAGTTCGGTGACGCTGAACGAGCCGGCGATCGCCGTGTTCTTCGCCAGCGCGATCATCACACTGCCGATCGGCGCGACCACCGACCGGTACGCCTGCGGCAGCACCACCACGCTCATCGTCTGCCCGAAGCTCATGCCCAGGCTGCGCGCCGCCTCCCCCTGCCCCGCCGGCACGGTGTTGATGCCCGAACGCATCGCCTCGCAGACGAAGGCCGAGGTGTAGCAGCTGAGCGCGGCCACCGCGAAGACGAAGAACGGCAGCGTGATGTTGAAGCGCGGCAGGCCCAGCACCACGATGAAGAACAGCAGGGTCAGCGGCGTGTTGCGCAGCAGCGTCACCCACGCCGTCCCGAACACTCGCAGCGGCCGGACCGGCGAGACCCGGAAACCCGCGATCATCACTCCCAGCACCAGCGACAGCACGGCGCTCACCGCGAACAGCGAGAGCGTGCCGAGGAAGCCGTCCCAGTAGGTCGACCAGTTGTCGGTCAGCGTTTTCACGGCGCGGCCCTCTCAGTACCGGTCGATCGGCGGCGGTGTCGGCGCCGGCTCCCCGGACAGGCCCAGGGTCGCGTCGTAGGCCTTCTTCCAGTCGCCGTTCTGTTCGTTCTGCGCCAGCGCGTCGTCCAGGGCCAGGCGCAGCACGGTGTCGTTCTTCGGAGTCCCGATCCCGTACGGCTCCTGGGAGAACAGCGGGCCGACCACCTTGAGCTCGTCCGGCACCTTGGCCGCGTAGCCCAGCAGGATCGCGTTGTCCGTGGTGACGGCGTCCACCTGGCCGGTGATCAGGTTGTCCACGCAGGCCGAGTAGGTGTCGTAGCCGATCAGCTTCGCCTTCGGGTACTGCGACTGGATGCGCTGGTACGGGGTCGAGCCGGCCGCCGAGCAGACCTTCTTGCCGTCCAGGTCCTGCGGGCCGTGGATGGTGTTGTCGTTCCTGCGCACCAGCAGCGACTGCCCCGCGACGAAGTACGGCCCGGCGAAGCCGACCAGCTTCTTCCGGTTGTCGTTGATGGTGTAGGTGCCGACGTAGAAGTCCACCTGGCCGTTCTGCAGCGCGGTCTCGCGGTTGGCCGAGGCGATGGTCTTGAACTCGATCCGGTCCGGCGGGAAGCCGAGGTAGGCGCCGACCATCTTGGCGATCTCGATGTCGAAGCCGGAGTACACGCCGGTGGCCGGGTTCTTCTCGCCCAGGTACGGCTGGTCCTCCTTGGCGCCGACCACCAGGTGGCCCCGGCTCCGGGCGGCGTCCAGGGTCGGCGAGCCGGTGATGGAGGCGGCGTCGCGCACCTGGTAGCTGGGCAGCGCGCTCGCCTGCGGGCCCTTGGGCGGCGGGGTGCCGGGCTTGCCGCAGCCGGCGGCCAGCACGGCGAGCAGCAGGACGGCGGCGAGCACCGTCCGGCTCCGGGCGGCGGGCGTGGTCTTCCTCGTCACGGGCGCCGCCTCAGTGCTTCAGGATCTTGGACAGGAAGTCCCGGGCGCGCTCGCTCTCCGGAGCGCTGAAGAAGTCCTCCGGGGCGCGGTCCTCGACGATCCGGCCGTCGGCCATGAAGACCACCCGGTTGGCGGAGGCCCGGGCGAAGCCCATCTCGTGGGTGACCACGACCATCGTCATGCCCTCGTGCGCGAGCTGGCGCATGACGTCCAGCACCTCGTTGATCATCTCGGGGTCGAGCGCCGAGGTCGGCTCGTCGAACAGCAGTGCCTTCGGGTCCATCGCCAGCGCCCGGGCGATCGCCACCCGCTGCTGCTGGCCGCCGGAGAGCTGGGCCGGGTACTTGTCGGCGTGCGCCTCCAGCCCGACCCGCTCCAGCAGGGCGCGGGACTTGGCGTCCGCCTCCGCCCGGGGCCGGCCGCGGACCTTGATCTGCGCGAGCGAGACGTTCTGCAGCACGGTCTTGTGCGCGAACAGGTTGAAGGACTGGAACACCATGCCGACCTCGGCGCGCAGCCGGGCCAGCCCCTTGCCCTCCTCGGGCAGCGGCTCGCCGTCGATCAGGATGGTGCCGTCCTCGATCGGCTCCAGGCGGTTGATCGCCCGGCAGAGCGTCGACTTGCCGGAGCCGGACGGTCCGATGACCACGACGACCTCGCCGCGGCCCACGGTCAGCTCGATGTCCTGGAGGACGTGCAGGTCCCCGAAGTGCTTGTTGACGCCGCGCACCTCGATCAGCGGCGTGAAGGCCGAGGGCCCCGCCTGGGCCGGCCCGGGAGCGCTGGTCACCGGCCGCGACGCCCCTTCAGCAGCCAGCCCAGCGCGCCGCCGGCGAGCAGCGTGGCGAGCAGTGCGATCCAGAGCGGCGCGGTAACGGTGAACACCCAGAACTGGATCTTCACCTTGTCGAGGTTCGCGAACAGGAACCACACGGCGAGGACGACGATGACGCCGATCCCGATGTACCGGGTGGGGATCCCAGCGATCTCGCTGCGTTTGGAGCCGGACGAGCCGTCCGAAATCTTGGTCACCGGAGCAGTCTGCGGGCCGGGGCTCCGATTTGCCCGGTTACGCGCCCTGATGGGTGAGGTAGTAACCCGCACGGGGCAATCCGGCCCCGTGCGGGTTTGAAGTGCCGTACGGGTCAACGGCGCCGGCCCGCTACCGCTCGTCCCGCCAGGAGCGCCAGAGCGCCGCGTACGGGCCGCCGGCCGCGACCAGCTCCGGGTGGCTGCCGTACTCGCTGATCCGGCCGCCCTCGACCACCGCGATCACGTCCGCGTCGTGCGCGGTGTGCAGCCGGTGGGCGATGGCGATGACCGTGCGGCCCTCCAGCACCCGGGCGAGCGAGCGCTCCAGGTGCCGGGCGGCGCGCGGGTCCAGCAGCGAGGTGGCCTCGTCCAGCACCAGGGTGTGCGGATCGGCCAGCACCAGCCGGGCCAGCGCCAGCTGCTGGGCCTGCGGCGGAGTCAGCACGGTACCGCCGGAGCCGACCTCGGTGTCGAGGCCGTGCGGCAGCGCGTCCACCCAGCCGCCGGCGTCCACCGCGTCCAGCGCGGAGCGCAGTTCGGTGTCCTCGGCCCCGGGCGCGGCCAGCCGCAGGTTGTCCCGCAGGGTGCCGACGAAGACGTGGTGCTCCTGGTTCACCAGGGCGACCTCCGCCCGCACCCGCTCGGCCGGCATCCGCGCCAGTGCCGCCCCGCCGAGCGTCACGCTGCCGCGCCCGGGGGCGTAGATCCCGGCCAGCAGCCGCCCCAGCGTGGACTTGCCCGCCCCGGACGGCCCGACCAGCGCGACCCGGGTGCCCGGCGCGACGTCCAGGCTGATGCCGTGCAGGACGTCGGCGCCCTCCCGGTAGCCGAACCGGACGTCCCGGGCCTCGACCCGGCGGCCGTCCGGGTGGCTGGACTCGTCACCCTCGTGCTCCGGCACCTCGCGGACGCCGACCAGCCGGGCCAGCGAGGCCTGGCCGATCTGCAGTTCGTCGTACCAGCGCAGGATCAGGTCGACCGGACCGGTCAGCATCTGCGCATACAGCACTCCTGTGGTCAACTCGCCGACGGTGATCCAACCCTTGAGGGTGAACAGCCCACCGAGCAGCAGGGTGGCCAGCACCGCCGAGGAGTAGAACGCGTCGATGGTCGGGAACCAGACCGAGCGCAGCCACAGGGTGTAGCGCTCCCAGGCGAGCCACTCGCCCAGCTTGCGGTCCGTCAGGGCGATCCGCTGGTCGCCCAGGCGCAGCGTCTCCACCGTCCGCCCGGCGTCCACCGTCTCGGCCAGCACGGTGTTCACCGCGGCGTACCCGGCCGACTCGTTGCGGTAGGACTGCGGCGCGCGCTTGAAGTACCAGCGGGAGCTGACCAGCAGCAGCGGCAGGCCGACCAGCGAGGTGAGCGCGAGCAGCGGCGAGGTGACCAGCAGGGCGCCGATCACCAGCAGCAACGACACGATGGCGACGGCGAGTTCGGGCACGGCCTCGCGCACCGACTTGTCCAGCCGGTCGATGTCCGTGGTGCCCCGGGAGACCAGGTCCCCCGTGCCGGCCCGCTCCAGCACGCCGGTGGGCAGCGCGACCGAGCGGACCAGGAAGTCCTCGCGCAGGTCGGCCAGCACCCGCTCGCCGAGGACGGCACCGCGCATCCGGGACCAGCCGGTGAAGGCGGACTGCACCACCAGCGCCAGCAGGTACCAGCCGACCGCGACCGCGATGGTGGCCTCGGCGGTGCCGGTGGCCAGCGACTCGACCAGGCTGCCGAGCACCCAGGGGCCCACCAGCCCGGCCACGGTGGCCACCGAGTGCAACCCCACCACCGCGGAGAACCCGCCGCGGTGGCGCCGGGCGAGCAGGCGCAGGTAGGCGCGCACGGCGGCCGGTGAGCCGACCGGCAGGGTGGTGGCCGGCCCCTGCTCCTCATGGACGGGGGGCTTCATGACGTGCTCCTCAGGTGTGCGGCGGGTCGGGCGGGACGGACGGCGCGGGTGCCCACGCGGCCGCTCATACCGGCTCCCCCACCGGTTCCGGCTGCTCTTCGCGGGTGACCACGGCCCGGTAGGCCGGCTCGGTCCGCATCAGGTCGCGGTGCCGCCCGGCCACGGCCGCCCGGCCGTCGCGCAGCAGCACCACCCGGTCCGCCTGGTCGAGCAGCAGCGGGCTGGTCGCGAAGAGCACGGTGGTGCGCCCCGCCCGGGTGTCCCGCAGTCCGGTGGCGATCCTGGACTCGGTGTGGGCGTCCACCGCGCTGGTCGGCTCGTCCAGGACGAGGACCGGCGGGTCGGCCAGCAGCGCACGGGCCAGGGCGAGTCGCTGGCGCTGCCCGCCGGACAGCGAGCGCCCGCGCTCGGTGATCCGGGCGAGCATCGCGTCGCCCTCGCACTCCGGCGAGCCGTCCACCAGAGCCTCCAGCACGTCGTCGGACCGGGCGGCGGCCAGCGCCTCGGCCACCGAGACCCGCCCCGAGGACGGGATGTCGAACAGCCCGGCCAGGGTGCCGGAGAGCAGCACCGGCTCCTTGTCGTGGACCAGCACCGCCGCCCTGGCCTCGGCCAGCGGTACCGCGTCCAGCTCCGTCCCGCCGAGCCGGACGGAGGGCTGCTCCGGCTCGTCGCCGGCGGCCGGGACGTGCCCGCCGAGCCGCCCGGCGAGCGCCCCGGCGAAGTCCGGGTCCCCGCAGACGACCGCGGTCAGCTCCCCGGCCCGCGCGGTCAGCCCGGTCGCCGGGTCGAACAGGTCGGCGTTCCCCGGCTTGTTCAGCGAGGCCTCGGCCACGCCGCTGGTACGGCTGAGCGAGAGCACCCGGACGGCGCGCCCGGCGGAGACCCGGGCGACGCTCCAGGCGTGTGCGGCCTCGCCCAGGATCCGCAGCGGCGCCGCGAGGAAGGCGGTGGCGCCGTACACGGCGATCAGGGTGCCGACGGCGAGTTCGCCCGCGGCCGCCTGTCGGGCGCCGTACCACGTCACCCCGATCACGAACAGGCCCGGCAACAGGACCTGTTGGGCCTGCATCAGCGACCAGAGCCGGGCCGATCGGACGGCCGCGGCCCGGACCTTCTGGGAGGCGGCCCGGTACCGGTCGAGGAACAGCTCCTCGCCGCCGATGCCGCGCAGCACCCGCAGCCCCGCCACGGTGTCGGCGGCCAGCTCGGTGGCCTTGCCGCCGAGCGTGCGCTGCTGCTCGTACCGCCGCTCGAACGGCCCGATCAGCGGCCAGACGGCGGCTGCCAGCACCGGGACGCCGAGCAGCACCCCGACCCCGAGCACCGGTTCGACGACCAGCACGGCCGAGCTGACGGCCAGCCAGACGATCACCGCGGCCCGGACCCGGGCGACGAGTTCGACGTACCAGCCGATCCGCTCGACGTCCCCGCTGCCGACCGCGACGACCTCGCCGGTGGCGATCCGGCAGGACAGCCCGGCGCCCAGGTGCGAGGCCTGCCGGGCCACCAGCTGCCGCACGTGGCACGCCGCGTGGATCCAGTTCCAGACCGCCTGGCGGTGCAGCAGCACGGCACCGAGCGCGGACAGCACGGCGAGCGCCACCGCGAGGGCGCCGGCCCGCCAGATCCCGGCGGCCTCGCCGTCGACGGCGGCCTGCACGCCCCACCCGAGCGGTATCGGCAGCGCCGCCTGGCCGCCCATCTCCAGCAGCGCCCAGCAGGTGGCGAGCACCTGCCCGCGCCGCTGGCCGCGCTGGAGCCAGCGCAGGAAGGCCAGGGGTGAGGAGAGGTCGGGACTGCCGGGGTCGGCCAACGGCAGGGGGGTGAGCAGCATGACGCTCCGATACAGGAGGGTGCGGGACGGCACTGGAGGGTGCTGGAGGGTGCGAACAGGCGTGAGCGGACACGCCGGGAGAAGGTCACGAGCCGGAGGCGCGGGTCTCGCGGCACGGCGGGCCCGGCTCGCGCGAACGACGGAAGCCGGACGGCGGCGGGCGACAGCGCGGCACCTCGCCCCGGCGGCATCGGCGCGTCCGGAGCGGCGCCGGACGGGACGGCCGGGCGGAGGCGGGAAGGGCATGAAGGGCCCGGATCTCAGGAGGTCATGGCCGCGAGCCTGCCAACCCCGATGTGATCCGCGCAACAGGTTTTTTCGCTACCCGGCCCCTGAATCCCCGCCGCAGCGGGCCTCCGGCCCCGCAAGATTCCCCCGAACGGCGGGAACAATCCCGCCCGGGTGCCAGTTGCCCCTTTCTGGAATCACACGGACGACCAGGAGGGCACCCCTTCCCGTGAGCAACATCCCCAACGTCACGCTGAACGACGGCGCGCAGATCCCGCAGCTCGGATTCGGCGTGTGGCAGGTCCCGGACGACGAGGCCACGGCCGCCGTCCGCACCGCGATCGAGGCGGGCTACCGCTCCATCGACACCGCGGCCATCTACGAGAACGAGGCCGGCACCGGCCAGGCGATCACCGAGGCCCTGTCCGGCGGCGTGGCCCGCGAGGACCTCTACATCACCACCAAGCTGTGGAACTCGGGCACCCGCGACTGGTCGGGCGAGCAGGGCCGCGACGCCGTCCTGCGCGAGTTCGACGCGTCGCTGGCCAAGCTCGGCCTCGACTACGTCGACCTCTACCTGATCCACTGGCCGCGCCCGAAGCACGGCAGCTACCTGAACGTCTGGAAGGCCTTCGAGCAGCTGAAGGCGGACGGCCGGGTCAAGTCGGTCGGCGTCTCCAACTTCGGGCCCGAGCAGCTCACCCGGCTGCTCGACGAGACCTCGGTCGTCCCGGTGCTGAACCAGGTCGAGCTGCACCCGTACTTCCCGCAGACCGAGCTGCGCGCCTTCCACGCCCAGCACGGCATCGCCACCGAGGCCTGGAGCCCGCTGGGCCAGGGCAAGGAGCTGCTCGCCGAGCCGGCGCTGGCGAAGATCGCCGAGAAGCACGGCCGCACGGTCGCCCAGGTGGTGCTCCGCTGGCACCTGCAGAGCGGCGTGATCGCGATCCCGAAGTCGGTCACCCCCGCCCGCATCCGGGAGAACCTGGACGTCGCCGGCTTCGAGCTGGACGCCGAGGACCTCGCCGCGATCGCCGGTGTCGCCACCGGCACGCGGATCGGTCCGGACCCGCAGGAGTTCGACTGGAACTGACGGCACCCGCCGTCCGACTTCTCTGACGAGCGGTCATGTCGAACGACCGCCCACCCCGATCAGGGGTGGGCGGTCTTCGGTGTGCCACGATCCGCCGGCGCCAACGAGCAACGGCCTCCGGCGGGTCAGGCCACCAACGCCTTGAGCCGCCAACTCCTTGAACCACCAACGCCTCAAGCCCTCAACACACCGGGCCTTCCGTACGTTGGCGAATCGTTTTGGCTGGCGCTCAAAGGATCCCTCTAGAGCCGCGCCGCCTTGCCGAGGAGCGCCAGCGCGGGCCCGTGCTCACCCTCGTCCAGCGGGGCGAGCAGCAGCCGCTGGACCTCGGCCACGCCGGCCGTCGAACGGTGCAGCAGGTCCTGGCCCGCCGGCGAGAGCGACAGCAGGTTGCGGCGCCCGTCCGAGGGGTCGCGCCGGCGCTGCACCAGACCGCGGCGCACCAGCCGGCTGACCATCTCGGCCATCGTCGCCTTGTCCAGCGAGGCCAGCTCACCGACCGTACGCTGGTCGGCGCCCGGCTCCAGTTCCAGCGCGTCCAGCACCGCGTACTGCGGAGCCGTCAGCTCCGCACCGACGTGCTCCGACCAGAGTTTGGTGTGCACCTGCTGGCCCACCCTGATCAGGTAGCCGATCGCCCGCTGCGCGTCCAGTGTCGGCCGCGCGTCGGAGAACACGGCGACCGCGGCGGGCTCCAGCCTGGCTATCTTGGCCATCACCCGCACGATCTCCACCTGCTCCTCCGCCGTCAGCGGCTCGAACAGGGTGCGCTGCACGCGGACCACACCACCGGTGGCCTCACGCACCGCCTGGGCACCGCTCTGCGAGAGCGCGAGCAGTTTTCGCCGGCCGTCGGCCGGGTCACGCCTTCGCAGCACCAAGCCGCGGCGGACCAGCCGCGCGACCATCTCCGCCATCGTCGCCTTGTCCAGCGAGGCTCGCTCGCCGACCGTCCGCTGGTCGGCACCCGGTTCGAGGGCCAGGACCAGCAGAACGGCGAACTGCGGAGCCGTGAGATCGGCTCCGACATGCTCGGACCACAGCCTGGTGTGAACCTGCTGTGCAACGCGAATCAGGTGTCCGGGCGACTGTTGCAGTCGCGCGGACACGCGGGTCGTCGGGATCTCCCCCAGCACCATGTATCCGTCCCGATGTCACACCCGGTGTGTGTGGGACACCCGGGTGGGGCAGTAACGGCGAGTGGGCGTCCAGCTATGAGGGAGGGCGCTCCAGCCGTGCAGCCGGTGGCTGCTGGCGGACACTATACAAACGGCGGGCCCTTGCTGGCAGGCAGGGGCGGATAGTAGACGCAGGTTCGGCAACATTGGCATATTTACGCGGCCGCCACGCCCTCTCGGTAACCCGTTCTCAGTAGAAAGCCGACCGGTCGGTCCTTACCGACCGTCACGTGCGGCTCTCCGACCCTGTTCGCCCTCCCTACTCGCGGGTAGGGTGTGGCCACCCTCCCCGGGGCGCTCCCCGCGGAGACCACCCCGAGAGAGACGAGAGCGCGCATGACCGAGCAGAGCACCGCCCCCCGGGTCGCCGTCGTCACCGGCGCCGCCCGCGGCCTGGGCGCCGCCACCGCCGTGCAACTGGCCGCCGACGGCTACGCCGTGGCCGTCCTCGACCTGGACGAGACCGCCGGGAAGGACACCGTCGACCGGATCACCGCGGCCGGCGGGCGGGCCCTGGCCGTGGGCGCCGACGTCTCGGACGCCGACCAGGTGCAGGCCGCCGTCGACCGGGTGGCCGCCGAACTCGGCGCCCCCGTCGTGCTGGTCAACAATGCGGGCGTGCTCCGCGACAACCTGCTCTTCAAGATGTCCGAGTCCGACTGGGACACGGTCATGAACGTCCACCTGCGCGGGGCCTTCCTGATGACCCGCGCGGTGCAGAAGCACATGGTGGACGCCGGTTTCGGCCGCATCGTCAACCTGTCCTCCTCCTCCGCCCAGGGCAACCGCGGTCAGGCCAACTACTCGGCCGCCAAGGCCGGTCTGCAGGGCTTCACCAAGACTTTGGCCATTGAGCTGGGCAAGTTCGGCATCACCGCCAACGCCGTGGCGCCCGGCTTCATCGCCACCGACATGACCGCGGCCACCGCCGCCCGGGTCGGCATGGACTTCGAAGACTTCAAGCGGGCTGCGGCCTCCCAGATCCCGGTCCAGCGGGTCGGTCTGCCTGAGGACGTCGCCCACACCATCTCCTTCCTCGCGAGCGAGGGCGCCGGCTTCGTCTCCGGGCAGGTGATCTACGTCGCGGGCGGCCCCCTCGACTGAGCACGGAACCTACACAGGGTTACCACGGAGTGGGAAGCCGGCCGCACCGACCTCCCACTCCGTTTTCTTTACCGGGGCTTTTGCAGAATCATTCGAACACCACACTGGCATTCGATCCGAGAATCACGGAAATCACTCCCCGGGCGGACCTCTCCCCGCCAATTGTCGATTTCACGGGAAAATGACAAATCCCTCCGGAATAGCCCCGGCCGGATGGGTAAGGTCACCCCCGTGCAAGCCCCGAGTACCCCCGCGCCCTATCCCAACCAGGGGCCGGAGCAGCTCACCACCACCCACCGCGAGCGCCCGAGCCCCGAACGAGTCCACCGCCGCGAGCCCGGCTGGCCGCCGATGAGCCGCCGACAGGCCGCCCTGCTCGCCGTGACCTGCGTCGCCTACCTGCTGGTCCTGGCCGGTGTCCTGCTCAACACCGCCCTGGTCGACCTCGACTGGTCGGTCCGGCTGTTCCGCCCCTACGACCACTGGCCCAGCCTGGAACCGCTGCTCGACACCTGGGTGGTCGCCGGGCAACGCGGCCCCTCCGCCATCGCCGCCTTCGTCTGGCTCGGCTGGCGCGCGCACCGGCTGGGGCGGCTGCGCCCGCTGCTGGTGATGGCCGTCGCGCTGCTGCTGCTCAACGTCACGGTCGGCGCGGTCAAGATCGTCACCGGCCGGCTCGGCCCGCACTACGCCCAGTACGTCGGCTCGCCCGAACTGTTCTCCGGCGGCACCATCTTCCCGTCCGGTCACACCGCCAACGCGGTCGTCACCTGGGGCGTGCTCGCCTACCTCGCGGTCCGCTGGCGGCGCACCGGCGCGGTGATCGCCGCCGCCACCGCCTGCTCGATCGGCCTGACCACGCTCTACCTGGGCACCCACTGGGTCACCGACGTGCTGGCCGGCTGGGCCGCCGGACTGCTGGTGCTGCTCTCGCTGCCGCTGCTGGAGCCGATGGTCGTCGCCGCCGAACAGCGGTTGGCCCGGCGGCCGGGCCACTGAGCCCGCACGCCAAGACCACCGGGAGGACGGCCCTACCCCTCCCAGCTGCGCTCGACCACGCCGTCGCGCACCGCGAGGTTGAGCCGGCCCTCACGGTGGTCCATGGTCATCATCGCCCCCGGCTCCAGAACCCGGACCGAGGCCCAGCCGTGCCGCCGGGCCAGCTCCCGGGCCCGTTCGATCCGCAGCCCCGCGTAGCCCTCGGCGTCCGCCGCCGCGTCCGACCCCGTCATCGCGTCTCCCCCGCTCTCCCCCACGGACGTACGCTGGAATCGTAGCCCCCACCCGCGCGGCCCGGAGGTGAACGGCCATGCGCACCACCACCCCGCGACGGCCGTGGCGCAGCGGCACCGAGCCGGCCACCGCCCGCAGCGACCTCAAGCTCCGCTACCTGCTGTCGCTCACCTTCACACCGCTGTTCGCGCTCGCGACGGCGGGCTTCGCGATCTGGGCGGCGGCCTCCCCCGCCAACGGCGCCCCCAGCCAGGGGACCCTGACCGGCTTCGCCGTCGCCTGCGGTCTGCTCACCCTGTTCGCCACCGTCGATCTCATCGTGGTCATCCGGCGCCGCCGGACCGAGCTCTGACACGGTGTCTCCCACGGAGTGGGAAGTCGGCCCGGCCGACTTCCCACTCCCGGGGCACTTCCGCAACACTTCCGCACCGCCACCGAGCACCCACCCAGAGCCGGCCCGGAACCGGCTCAGCGGCTGCCGACCGCCTGCTTCACCAGCGTCCGCCCGAAGTCCCACATCAGCCCGCTCCCCCGGTGAGCGTCATCCATGATGTCGGTGAAGGCGTCCACGAACCGGTCGACGTCGCGCTCCGTGATGATCAGCGGCGGGATCAGCTTGATCACCTCCAGGTGGTCACCGGACACCTGGGTCAGGATCCGGTGCCGCTGGAGCAGCGGGACGACCACCATCTGGGCGAACAGCCCCTTGCGCGCGGCTTGCAGGGCCGTCCAGCCGGTGCGCAGCTTGAGCGACTTGGGCCGGCCGAACTCGATGCCGATCATCAGCCCCCGGCCGCGCACCTCGGCGAGCAGCTCGTACCGGTCGACCAGCGCGGCCAGCCGCTCGCGCAACTGGTCGCCGACCTGACGCGCGTTCTCCACCACCTTCTCCTCGCGCATCACCTCCAGGGTCGCCAGTCCGGCCGCCATCGCCTGGGCGTTGGCGCCGAAGCTGGCCGAGTGCACCAGCACCCGGTCCATCGAGGAGTACACCTTCTCGAAGATCCAGCTCTTGCCGAGCGTCGCCCCGACCGGCACGTAGCCGCCGGAGAGCGCCTTGGCCGCGCAGACCAGGTCGGGCAGCACGCCCTCCTCGTGCTGGTAGGCGAAGAACTCGCCGGTACGGCCGATCCCGGTCTGCACCTCGTCGCAGATCAGCAGCGCCCTGTGCTCGTGCAGCAGGGCCTGCGCGGCGCGCAGCCAGCCGGGCGGCGGCGCCAGGACGCCCTTGCCCTGGATCGGCTCGACGATCAGGGCCGCGACATCGCCGCGCCTCAGCTCCTTGGCCAGCGCGCCGAGGTCGCCGAGCGGGATGGCGGTGTCCGGCAATAGCGGGTCGAAGCCCTTGCGGAAACCGCTCTCCCCGTTGACGGAGAGCGAGCCGGTGGTCAGCCCGTGGAAGGCGTGGTCGGCGTACAGGACGCGCCTGCGGCCGGTGGCGTACCGGGCGAACTTGAGCGCGGTCTCCACCGCCTCGGTGCCGCTGTTGCCGAAGAACACCCGGTCCAGCCCGGGCGCGTACGAGAGCAGCCGCTCGGCGAGCAGCCCGGGCAGCGGCGAGCAGTCGAAGCGGACCAGGTCCGGCAGGTCGAGGTCCATCACCTGCTGGATCGCCGACCGCACGACCGGGTGGTGGCGGCCCAGCGCGAAGATGCCGAAGCCGGCCAGCATGTCGAGGTACTCGTTGCCCTCGGCGTCGTAGAAGTACGGGCCCTTGGCGCGCTCGTAGTACTTGTCGAACCCGATGGTGTGCAGCATGCGCGGCAGCTGCGGGTTGAGGTGGCGGCCGTGCAGCTCGTACCGCTCGGCGCCGCGTTCGGCGATCAGCGCGGCGAGGTCGAAGCTGGCGGCGGCGGTGCGGTCGGGGTCAGCCGGCATGGCGCTGGTTCGCTCCTCGGTTCGGTAGCAGGTTCTTGGCGAAGACGGCGGTCTGCGCGGCGACTCCGGTGCCGGTCAGGCCGGTCTCCTCCAGGATCTCCCCGCGGGCGGCGTGGCCGAGGAACTCCTGCGGCAGGCCGAGCACCCGCACCGGCACGTCCACGTCGGCGTCGCGCAGCGCCTGGGCGACGGCGGCGCCGACGCCACCGGTGCGGCCGTTGTCCTCGACGGTGACGACCAGCCGGTGGGCGGCGGCCAGTTCCGGCAGGGCCGGGTCGACCGGTTTGACCCAGCGGGGGTCGACGACGGTCGCGGTGAAGCCCTCGGCGAGCAGCAGCCGGGCGGCGTCCAGGCAGGCGGCGGCGGTGGTGCCGACCGCGACCAGGAGGATCTCCGACGGCCGGCCGGTGCGCAGCAGGACGTCCATCCCGCCGATCCGCTCGACGGCCGGCACGGCGGGCCCGATGGTGGCCTTGGGGAAGCGGACCACGGTGGGGGCGTCCGCGACCTCGACGGCCTCGCGCAGCTGGGCCCGCAGCTGGTCGGCGTCGCGCGGGGCGGCGAGCCTGAGGCCCGGGACGACCTGCAGGATCGACATGTCCCACATGCCGTTGTGCGAGGCGCCGTCGCTGCCGGTGACCCCGGAGCGGTCGAGGACGAAGGTGACACCGAGCCGGTGCAGGGCGACGTCCATCAGGACCTGGTCGAAGGCCCGGTTCAGGAAGGTCGCGTAGACGGCGACGACCGGGTGCAGGCCGCCGGTGGCGAGGCCGGCGGCGGAGGTGACGGCGTGCTGCTCGGCGATGCCGACGTCGAAGGTGCGTTCCGGGAAGGCCTTGGCGAAGCGGGCCAGGCCCACCGGTTGGAGCATGGCCGCGGTGATCGCCACCAGGTCGGGCCGCTCGGCGCCGAGCGCGACCAGCTCGTCGCCGAACACCGAGGTCCAGGACACTCCGCCGCTGGGCGAGATCGGCAGGCAGGTGTACGGGTCGATCGGGTTGACGGCGTGGAAGCGGTCGGCCTCGTCCTGTTCGGCGGGCCGGTAGCCGCGTCCCTTGACGGTGAGGCAGTGCACGATGACGGGGCCGCCGAAGTTGCGCGCCTGGCGCAGCGCCTGTTCGACGGCGCCGAGGTCGTGGCCGTCGATCGGCCCGAGGTACTTCAGCCCGAGGTCCTCGAACATGCCCTGTGGCGCGAAGGCGTCCTTGAAGCCCTTCTTGGCCCCGTGCAGCGCGTCGAAGATCGGCTGGCCGACGAGCGGGGTGCGCTGCAGCGCACCTTTGCCGAGGGCGAGGAAGCGTTCGTACCCCTGGGTGGTGCGCAGGGTGGCCAGGTGGTTGGCGAGGCCGCCGATGGTCCTGGCGTAGGAGCGCTCGTTGTCGTTGACGACGATGACCAGCGGCCGGTCGCGGGCCTCGGCGATGTTGTTGAGCGCCTCCCAGGCGAGCCCGCCGGTGAGCGCGCCGTCGCCGATCACCGCGACGGTGTGCCGGTCGTGCTGGCCGAGCAGTCGGGCGGCCTTGGCGAGGCCGTCGGCGTAGGACAGGGCGGTGGAGGCGTGCGAGTTCTCGACCAGGTCGTGTTCGGACTCGCCGCGCGAGGGGTAGCCGGAGAGCCCGCCCTTCATCCGCAGCCGGGAGAAGTCCTGGCGGCCGGTGAGCAGTTTGTGGACGTAGCTCTGGTGACCGGTGTCGAAGACGATCCGGTCGTACGGGGAGTCGAAGACCCGGTGCAGGGCGATGGTCAGCTCGACCACGCCGAGGTTGGGCCCGAGGTGTCCGCCGGTGCGGGTGACGGCGTCGATCAGGAACGCGCGGATCTCGTCGGCGAGCAGGGGGAGTTCGACCGCCGGAAGCTTTCGCAGTTCGGCCGGGGACGTGACGCTGGAGAGCAGTGACATGGGTACACCTCACGACTCGGAGTGGTGCGGTGGTGCCGCCGCCCGGCGGGAGCGGGGCCGGCCCGGGCGCGGGGCCCGGGCCGGACGGGGTGTCCTCGGGAGCGGTGGCGCGGTCGAACGACCGGCTCAGTGGCCGCGGTTGGCGCCGATGGTCTCGGTGATGGCGCGCAGCGACTCCTTGAGCGAGCCCATGGTGGCGAGTACGGCGGTCGGCTCGTAGCCGCAGTGCGCCATGCAGTTGGCGCAGCGCGGGTCCTTGCCGCGGCCGTACTTGCTCCAGTCGGTCTTCTCGACGAGTTCGCGGTAGGTGGGCACGTAGCCGTCGGCCATCAGGTAGCAGGGCCGCTGCCAGCCGAACAGCGAGTAGTTGGGGATGCCCCAGGGGGTGCACTCGAAGTCGGCCTTGCCCTCCAGGAAGTCCAGGAAGAGCGGGCTGTGGTTGAGCCGCCAGCGGCTCCGGTTGCCGCCGGCGAAGGCCTTGCGGAAGAGCTCCCGGGTCTGGTCGACGCCGAGGAAGTGCTCCTGGTCGGGGGCCTTCTCGTAGGCGTAGGCCGGGGAGATCATCATCTCGTCGACCTTGAGCTCGTCGTTGAGGAAGTCCAGCACCTCGATGATGGTCTGCGGGGTGTCGGTGTTGAAGAAGGTGCTGTTGGTGGTGACCCGGAAGCCGCGCCGCTTGGCCTCCTTGATCGCCGCCACCGCCTCGTCGAAGGTGCCCTCCTTGGCCACCGACTCGTCGTGCCGCTCGCGCATGCCGTCGATGTGCACGGCGAAGGTGAAGTACGGCGAGGGCTTGAACTTGTCCATCTTCTTGCGCATCAGCAGCGCGTTGGTGCAGAGGAAGACGTACTTGCGGCGCTCGACGAGCTGGCGGACGATCTCGTCGATCTGCGGGTGCATCAGTGGCTCGCCGCCGGCGATCGAGACCATCGGGGCACCCGACTCCAGGACCGCGCCGACCGCCTGGGCCACCGGCATCCGCTGCTTCAGCACACCCGCCGGGTGCTGGATCTTGCCACAGCCCTCACAGGCGAGGTTGCAGGCGAACAGCGGCTCCAGTTCGACGATCAGCGGGAACTTGTCCCGGCGCTTGAGCAGCTTCTGCTGCATGAGGTAGGTGCCGACCCGCACGGTCTGGCGCAACGGCATGGCCATGGCTAGCTCGCCTCCTGGGGGAGCGTCGAGGATGTGGGGTGGTTCAGGTCCGCGGGGCCGGGCCGGGACTCCTGCCGGTACCAGTCGACCAGGGCGGGTACCGCCGCCCGCAGGGTCCGCCAGGCACGCACCCCGGCCGGGAGGGTTCCGAGCCGCAGCAGTTCGCGCTCGGGGGTGTCCACGACCACCCGCAGGACGGCGGCGGGCAGCGTCGGCCGCCGTTCCCGCAGCGCGGCCAGCACGGCGGCGGCCTCCATGTCGACGGCGAGCGCGCCCTGGAGGTGCAGGGCCCGCCGTTCGAGGCCGCGGACGACGTGGTCGGCGGTGTGGTGCACCCCGGCGTGCGCGGTCAGGCCGAGCTCCTTGAGGGCCCTGGCGAGCTCCGGTCCGGAGTCGACGGGGTACAGGTGCCCCTCCGCGTCGCGCACGCCGTCGGCGACCACGATGTCGCCCGGCAGCACGCCCGGACCGACCGCGGCGCCGAAGCCGGCCACCACGACCGCGCCGTAGCCGCCGGGGGCGGAGCCGAGCAGCCGGCGGACGGTCAGCGCGGCCCGCCGCCGGCCCATGCCGGTGCGCACCAGCACCGGCGGCCCGCCGGCCGCGCCGCGCCAGTCGCCGCCGCGCAGCGCCCAGACCTCGGGGCCCAGCGCGCAGAGCACCAGCAGCGGTGCGGTGGTCACCGCGCCGCCCCGATCGCCGGGGTGTCGCCGTTCCTGCCGCCGAAGGCGGGGCTGCCGTGCAGGTAGCGGCCGAGCGCGGTGACCGGGAAGACCAACCGGTACAGGTGGTAGTTGATGGAGAAGTCCCACGGGAAGCCGGTGCCGGTGAACTGCGGCTCGTCCCAGGTGCCCTCGGGCAGCTGGGTGCGCACCAGCCAGTCCACGCCGCGTTCCACCGCCGGGTTGGCCCGGCCGTCCGGGCCCTCCCCGGCCGCGAGCAGCGCCATCAGCGCCCACGCGGTCTGCGAGGCGGTGGAGTCGCCGCGCCCGGCCCAGCGGGCCGGGTCCTCGTAGGAGCGCATGTCCTCGCCCCAGCCGCCGTCGGTGTTCTGCCGGTCCTCCAGCCAGCGGACGGCCCGCCGGATCGCCGGGTGCTCGTCCGGGACGCCGGCCGCGACCAGGGCGGGCAGCACCGAGCCGGTGCCGTAGATGTAGTTGGTGCCCCAGCGGCCGAACCAGGAGCCGTCCGCCTCCTGGTTGTGCAGCAGCCACTCGACGCCGCGCCGGGTGCGCCGGTCGCGGGCCCGGCCGGTCTCGGCGAGCATCTCCACCACGTGGGCGGTGACGTCGGCGGACGGCGGGTCGACCACCTCGCCGAAGTCGCAGAACGGCAGCTTGTTGGGCAGCGTGCTGGTGTTGTCGACGTCGAAGGCGCCCCAGGCCCCGTTCTTGGACTGCATGCCGAGGTTCCAGAGCACGCCGCGGTCCATCGCCGCATCGACCTTGGCCGGGTCGGGGTGGTCGACCCGGCCCAGCGCGAGCACCACCTCGGCGGTGTCGTCGATGTCGGGGTAGGTGTCGTTCTCGAACTCGAAGGCCCAGCCGCCGGGGGCCAGCGAGGGCCGCTGGACGGACCAGTCGCCGTCCTTGCGGATCTCCTCGCCGAGCATCCAGTCGACGGCCGAGACCAGCGCCGGGTGGTCGGCCGGCAGCCCGGCGTCGACCAGCGCGATGGTGGCCAGGCAGGTGTCCCAGACCGGGGACTGGCAGGCCTCCAGCCAGCGGCGGCCGTCCTCGGTGTGCACGGTGAAGCGGTCGAAGGAGGAGAGTCCGGCCTTCATCACCGGGTGCTCCAGCTCGTAGCCCTCCAGGTGCAGGGCGATCAGCGAGTACACGGCCGGCGGCTGGATGCCGCCCCAGCAGCCGTCGGCCTCCTGCCGTTCGACGATCCAGCGGCAGGCCTGCGAGACGGCGAGCCGGCGCAGCGGGCGCAGGGCCCGGTGGTGGTAGGCGTGCAGGACCTTGTCGAGGCGCTCGAAGAGGCCGTCCCAGCTGGTGGCGGGGGCGAGCGGCCGGTCGGGGTAGGGGTGGTCCGGGTCGGTGTGCAGCTCGGTGAGCGGGAAGGGCGCCGGACGGACGGGGCGGTGGGCCGAGACGACGGTCAGCGGGACGATGGTCTGGCGGGCCCAGCAGCCGAAGGCGTAGATGTTCAGCGGCAGCCACTTGGGCAGGAAGATGATCTCGGGCGGCATCTCGGGGAGCCGTTCCCACGGCCACCAGCCGAAGAGCGCGAGCCAGATCCGGGTGAAGACCCGGGCGGCCGCGATGCCCCCGGCCGAGCGGACGTACCGCGCGGCGGCCACCATGTGCGGGGCCTCGGGGTCGTCGCCGGCGAGTTTGAGGGCGACGTACGCCTCGACGGTGGTGGACAGTTCGGCCGGCCCGCCGTGGAAGGTGGCCCAGGTGCCGTCCTCCCGTTGCTGGGACCGGATCCACTCGGCGGTGGCCTTGGTCTGGTCCTCGGTCCGGATCCCGAGGAACTGCCGCAGCAGTAAGTCCTCGGCGTCCATCGTGACGTTGGTCTCCAGGTCGCCCTTCCACCAGCCCTCGGAGCTCTGCAGCGAGAGCAGGTGGGTGGTGGCACGGGCCAGGGCCTCCTGCGCGTCGGCCGCTCCGAGGTCCGCCTCACCGGCCGGCCGGAGCTGGTCGGTGTCTTCGGGCTGCCACCGCCCGGCGCCCAGCAGGGTCGGGGGGCGGTCGCCCACCGCGACCGGCTCGGAATCGTACTCAGGGTCGAGCCGGCCGTCCGCGGTTGCTGTCAACGTAACGTCACCTCTCTCGTACCACCACGAATTCGGCGAGTGCGACGAAGTGCTCGCGCACCTCGTCGGACATGGGCACCTCGTCCAGGGCGGCGAGGGCAGTCGTGTGCTGGCGGCGGGCTTCCTCCTGGGTCCAGGCGCGGCCGCCGGCCTCTTCGATCAGCGCGGCCCGGGCGGCGAGCTCGGGCTCGCCCTCCTCGCCGCGGCCCTTCGGGTCGGCCAGCTGCTCGGCGAGCCGGCGCGAGGCCGCGCCGCCCTCGGCCAACGCGGCGGCGACCGGCAGGGACTTCTTGCGCTGGCGCAGATCGCCCCAGTGCGGCTTGCCGGTGACCTCGGTGGCGCCCCAGATGCCGAGCAGGTCGTCCACCGCCTGGAAGGCCAGGCCCAGGTGGTGGCCGTAGCGCTCGAGCGGTTCGGAGACCTTGTCGTCGGCCCCGGCCAGGACGGCGCCGATCGCCGAGGCGGCCGCCAGCAGCGCCGCGGTCTTGCCGCCCTCCATCTCCAGGCACTCGGCGACGGTGACGCTGTCGCGCTGTTCGAAGGCGACGTCCATGGCCTGGCCGTCGATCAGTCGGCGGGTCGCCGTGGTGAGCAGCCGGACGGCCCGCGCGGCGTCGGTGGGGCTCGTACCGCCGGGCACCGCGGCGTCGAGCAGCACCTCCGTGCCGAGCGTCGCCAGGGCGTCGCCGACCAGGATCGCCTGAGCCGGACCGAAGACCGTCCAGGCGGTGGCCCGGTGCCGCCGGGTCTCGTCACCGTCCATCAGATCATCATGGAGCAGGGAGAAGTTGTGCACCAGTTCAACCGCGACCCCGCCCGGCACGCCGACCTCGGCGGCGGCGCCGGTGGCCCGGGCGGAGAGCAGGGCCAGGGCGGGGCGCACGGCCTTGCCGCCGTCGCCCTTGGACGGAGTGCCGTCCCGGTCGATCCAGCCGAAGTGGTACGCGGCGACGGTGTCCATCGGTGCGGCCAAACGGGCGACGGCGGACCGTAGCGGCGGGGTGCAGAGCGTGCGGCTGCGGGCCAGCAGCTCCGGCACCGAGACCGGTTCGGCGTGCGCCGTGCCTCCGACGGCGCTGCCGGTGCGTGACTCCACGTGCGTTCCCTCTCCCTCGTGGTGCCGGACCGCCCGGGGCTGCCGGGTGCTTGCGCTGTCGGTGCGGCTGGTGTCGATGTGGCCGGTGTCGATGCGGCTCGGGTCGGTGCGGCTGGTGCCGGTGTCACCGCTGTCAGTGCCGCCGGTGCGGCCGGTGCGGCCGGTGTCGTTCCCGCCGGTGCGGTCGACGGGAGGCCCGCCGGCTCTGGCGGGGTCCCCGGCGGCGCCCGCCGTCACCGGGGCCACCTCCCGTCGCCCCGGTCCACCGGGAGCCGGCTGCCGGCCGCGGCGAGCGCCGCGTCGGCCGCGGCGTGGCCGCTGCGCACGGCCCCCTCCATGGTCGCGGGCCAGCCGGTGGCCGTCCACGCGCCGGCCAGCAAGAGGCCGGGGACGTCCGTGCAGGCCGACGGGCGCAGCAGCGCGCTGCCGGGCGCCGGGTCGAAGGTGGCGGTGCGCTCACGGGTGACGAAGAAGTCCAGCACCTCGGCCCCGGCGGCGGCCGGGAGCAGTCGCGCCAGCTCCGGCAGGTACCGGCGGCGCAGCTCCGCGACCGGCAGGTCGATCTCGTCCTGGACGGCGGACTGCGAGAGCGCCAGGTACTGGGCTCCGGGGTGGGCCCGGCCGAGCCCGGTGCCGGCCAGGCCGGAGTGCGCGGTGCGGTCGAAGACCCACTGCACCGGGGAGCCGAGGGCGGCGAAGAACGGCCGCCGCAGCACCTTACGGTCGTAGACCACGTGCACGTTGAGGATCGGCGCGGTGCCGAAGTCGGCCAGCCGGTCCTGGCCGGGGAGGGCGTTCGGGGGCAGCAGGGCGGCCGCGCTGTCCTGGGCGCCGGCCAGCACGACGGTCTCGGCGGCGAGCGGCTCCGCGTCGCCTTCCAGATGGACGGCGTGCTGGGGCACCGCCGGCTTGAGCTCCGCGACGCGGGCGCGCAGCAGCACCTTCACGCCGGCGCGTTCCAGCTCGGCGAGCGCCCGGTCGTGGTGGATCACGCCGAGCGGGACGGCGGCCGTGCCGATGTCGGAGGCGCCCGGGTCGGAGAGCAGGCCGGTCTTGAAGACCATCGCCGCCAGCGCCAGCGACACCTGGTCGGCCCGGGCGTTCAGGGTGGCGACGCCGACCAGGTCCCAGAGCGCGGCGAGGGTGTTCGCGTTCTGCCCGTTGCGGCGCAGCCACTCGCCGAAGGAGATCTCGTCCAGTGCCGGGTCGGCAAGGTCCAGGCCCTGGAGCGCCAGCGCGCCGCGGACCACCCGGGCGCGGTCGGCCGGCCCGAGGTGCGGGTAGCGGGCGAGGCTGCCGGCCAGGTGCAGCGGGACGGGCAGGCCGGCCCGGCGCAGCCGCCCGAGGGTGCGCACCGGGGCCGCGTCCGGCCCGGAGACGGAGAGCACCGGGACGTCCAGCCGGTCCTGCAGGTGGACCAGCCGGGCGGCGCCGAGCCGCTCCAGCAGGCCGCGGTAGGCGGTGCAGCAGCGCAGGTACACGTGCTGGCCGTTGTCGACGGTCAGCTCGCCGCGCTGGAAGGAGAACGCCAGCCCGCCGAGCCTGGGCCGCCCCTCGACCAGCGTGACCCGGTGGTCGGCCTCGGCCAGCCGCAGCGCGGCGGTGATCCCGGCCAGGCCGCCGCCGACCACAACGGCGGCCGGGCGCGCGGCATCGGCTCGCCCGGTCATCGGCCCTCCCCCTCGCGATTGCTGGACCGCCCTGCGGCGGTCGCTCCGGCCGGCACGCTCGTGACCGGCCCGGTCGTGGTCAACACTGCCCTGCCCGCTTGTGATTCCCCGCTGACACAGCGTGACAGAACTGCGGTGAGAATCAAGAACGCCCCCCGGCGAGCCCGGAAAGCGCGACGTACGCCTTCTCCCAGCCCGGCAGCGAGACCCGGCCGCGCAGTACGGACTCGGGGTCGGCGGCGATCCGGCCGAGCAGCCGGTGGTAGATCCCCGCCATCGCGGCGGTGCAGGCCCGGCTGCGGCGGTCGAGCATGGGCAGCAGCCGCAGGCCCTCCTCGAAGGCGGCCTGGGCGCGGGCGGCCTCGAAGGCCACCAGGCCGGTGAAGTCGGCGCCGACCGGCGGCCTGGGCAGCGCGAAGCCCTGCTCGCAGCCGAACCGGGCCAGGTCCTCGGCGGGCAGGTAGGTGCGGCCGTTCAGGGCGTCCTCGCGCAGGTCGCGCAGGATGTTGGTGAGCTGCAGGGCCAGGCCCAGGGTGTCCGCGTAGCCCGCGCCGCGCTCGGGGTCGTCGCAGCCGTACACGCCGAGCGAGAGCCGGCCGACCGAGCCGGCCACGCAGCGGCAGTAGACCTTCAGTTCCTCGTAGGTCTGGTACTCGGCGCCCTTGAGGTCCATCTCGACGCCGTCGATCAGTTCGTCGAAGCCGCCGAGCGGGATCGGGAAGCGCCGGGCCGCGTCGGCCAGGGCGACCTTGATCGGGTCGGTGTCGTCCTCGGCGACCGCCCCGGCGCGGACCTCGTCCACCAGTTCCCGGGTGCGCACCAGCGCCTCGGCCTTGCGGTCGGACGGGAGGTCCCCGTCGCCGATGTCGTCGACCCGGCGGGCCAGGGCGTACAGGGCCGACATGGCCAGCCGCTTGGGTTCGGGCAGCAACCGGATGCCGTAGCTGAAGTTGCGTGCCTGAAGTCCGGTGACTGCCTCGCAGTACCGGTACGCCGCCATGACCTGGGCCGACGCCAGTGGTGATGCCGCCACTCGGGCGTTCACCTTCCCTTCGCGAAGATGGCCGCCGCCTTCGCTGCGAGGCGGCGCTTGTCAGGCTTCGCCTGCTGCGCGAGCACGTCGTACCCGGCGTCCTCGATGGCCGCCAGGGCCGCGTACCCGCCGGCGGTGAATCCCGCCAGGAGCAGTCGAAGCCTCCCCCGAACCGTACCTACCAATGGCGCGCCGCGGTCGAGCAGGGTGCGGGCCCGCTGCACCTCGAAGGCGATCAGCTCGCGCACCGGGCCGCCGGCGGTGGGAGCGGCGAGGTCCGCCTCGGTGACGCCGAACCGGGCGAGGTCCTCGGCGGGGAGGTAGATCCGCCCGTGGGCGAGGTCCTCGGCGACGTCCTGAAGGTGTTCGACCACCTGGAGGGCGCTGCAGATCGCGTCGGACAGCTCGATCCGCTCGGGGGTGGAGACGCCGGCGATGGCCAGCACCAGGCGGCCGACCGGGTCGGCGGAGAGGGTGCAGTAGCCGATCAGGTCGTCGTAGCCGGCGTAGCGGGTGGTGGTCTGGTCCACCCGGTTGGCCTCGATCAGGCGGCGGAACGGCTCCGGGGTGAGCCCGTGCCGGTCGACCAGCGGCACGAGGCTGCGCAGCAGCGGGTGGCGGGGGCCCTCGGCGGCTCCCGGGTGGAACGCCGCCTCGAAGACCCGGTCGAGATCGTGCTCCAGTCCGTCCAGCAGTGCGAGGCGGAAGGCGACCTGCCGCGGAGTCGGCGGGCCGGACTGGGCCGAAGGGGTGGCGGGAGGCGTGGCCTCGACCCCGAGCAGGGCGGCGGTGGCGGCCGGATCGGCCAGGTCGCCGTCGCCGGCGTCGTCGACCAGCCGGGCGTAGCCGTAGACGGCCATCAGGTCGTCGCGCCAGGCCGCGGGCAGGAAGAACGGGGCGACCGGGAAGTTCTCCGCGCCCGCCTTGTCCAGGGTCTCCCCCGCGGAGCGGTTCACCGACGTATCTCTGGGCTGGGCCGAAGCCGACACTGCTGTCACTCCCCCGTTCTACACCGCTGGGCATCACCGGCCCGACTCGGACACGCGTCCGAGCGGGGGCGCCACCTCCGGCACACCGCCCCCGCGCATACAGCCTGACACCACGGGGCGCGCCGGAGAAGAGCGCCCCGCCCGGCGCACGGGGGCGCTCACCCCCGCGGCGGCGGGCCACCCGGGGTACCGGCGGGGGCGCACGAACAGGGGGCCGGCCCCGGAAACCCCGGAACCGGCCCCCTGGACGGCCTGCGGTTACGGGCGCTCGCCGCGCTCGTAGCGGCCGACGACCTCTTCGGTCGGGCCGTCCATGATCAGCTCGCCGGCCTCGATCCAGATCGTCCGCTCGCAGACCTCGCGGATCGAGCTGTTGTCGTGGCTGACCAGGAAGACCGTACCGGCGGACTTGCGCAGTTCGTCGATCCGCTTCTTGCTGCGCTGCTGGAACGCCTGGTCGCCGGTGGCCAGCGCCTCGTCGATCAGCAGCACGTCGTGGGTCTTCGCGGCGGCGATGGCGAAGCGCAGGCGGGCGCCCATGCCGGAGGAGTACGTGCGCATCGGCAGCGAGATGAAGTCGCCCTTCTCGTTGATGCCGGAGAACTCGACGATGTCCTGGTAGCGGCTGCGCACGTCGGCCGGCGCCATGCCCATCGCCAGGCAGCCGAGGATGACGTTGCGCTCACCGGTGAGCTCGTTCATCAGCGCCGCGTTCACGCCCAGCAGCGAGGGCTGGCCGTTGGTGTAGATGCCGCCCTTCTCGGTCGGCAGCAGGCCCGCGATCGCGGCCAGCATGGTCGACTTGCCGGAGCCGTTGGAGCCGATCAGGCCGATCGCCTCGCCCTTGTAGGCGGTGAAGCTGACGCCGCGCACGGCGTGCACCTCGCGCACGCCCGCGGAGCGCTTGCGGCTGATGATGCGGCTCAGCGCCGAGGTGGCGCTGCCCTTGCCGGAGCCGGCGCCGTGCACCCGGTAGACGATGTGCACGTCGTCGACGACGACGGTGGGCTCGCGGGCGACGTCCGCGTCCCGGATGGTGTCCAGCTTGCTCAGTTCGACGTCAGCCACGGCCGTACTCCTCCTCGGCCTTCCAGAAGAAGACGTATCCGATCACGAACATCACGACCGCCCACCCGATGGCGTAGGTCCACTGGTGGTGCGGAAGTACCTGGTGCTGGGGCTGGTGCGGGTTGTAGATGATCGGCGCGAAGGCGTGCCGGAGCAGGTCCATGTAGACCGACGCCGGGTTGAGGGACATCAGCGTCTGGATGTAGTCCGGCCATTCCTTGATCTTGTCCTCGATGCTGAACATCACGCCGGACAGGAACATCCAGGCCCGCATCACGAAGGGGATCAGCTGGGAGATGTCGCTGGTCTTGGAGCCGAGCCGCGCCATGACCAGGGCGATGCCCGTGTTGAACATCATCTGCAGCAGCAGGGCCGGGATGATCAGCAGCCAGGTCCGGCCCGGCTTGATGCCGCTGACCAGCACGGTGCCGACCAGCACCACCATCGAGATCAGCAGCTGCTGGAGCTGGATCACGGTGAACGCGATCGGCAGCGAGGCCCGGGGGAAGTGCAGCGCCCGGATCAGCCCGAGGTTGTCGGCGATCGCCCGGGTGCCGGACTGCACCGCGTTCTGGGTGAACTGGAAGACGAAGACGCCGATGCAGAGCCAGGCGATGTAGGTGTCCGGCGGGAAGTTGTCCTTGCTCTTCAGGATCACACCGAAGACCAGGTAGAACACCGCGCAGTTCAGCAGCGGCGTCACGACCTGCCACAGCTGGCCGAGCTTGGCGTCGGTGTACTGGGCCACCAGGCGGGCGGTGGCGAAGGCCCAGATGAAGTGGCGCCGGGCCCAGAGCTGCTTGGTGTAGGAGATCAGGCCGGGCCGCCTGCCGCTCACGGCCAGGCCGTACTTGTCCGCAAGCTGCTTGGGGGTCAGGCCCGCGTCCACCCCCCTGGGGGATGAGAGGCTGACGGGTTCACTCACTGTCGACACATTCGTCCTTCACGCGGGATCGGTCGGGGCGGCCGGTCGACGGGGGTCCGCCGGCCTTGCGCCGATGGGGATCCACTGGATCACGGGGAGAGTCCGGCCGGTGTGTGGTCACCGGCCGCAGCGATCGATCATTCGATCAGATGACCGGTGGCCGGCCCAGCCTGGTCAATCGCCAAACGGTACGCCATCGCATGGGCCGCCGCGGACCGCAGGGTTCGCGCCAGCCCGCCCGGAACCCGCCCCACCAGGCCTTCAGCGCCTCCGAGGAGGGGCGGCGGGCCAGGGTCAGCAGGAACCAGGTTCCCAGATAGAGAGGCACCAACAGGGCCGGAAGGTTCCGTCTGGCGAGCCAAACCCTGTTACGGGCAATGTTGTGGAAGTAGGTGGCGTGCCGGGCGGGCGAGGTCGTCGGGTGGTGCAGCACCACGTCCGCGCGGTAGTCGATGGCCCAGCCGGCGTCCGCCGCGCGCCACGCGAGGTCGGTCTCCTCGTGGGCGTAGAAGAACTCCGCGGGCAACTGCCCGGCCTGCTCGAACACCGCGCAGCGCACGGCGGTCGCGCCACCCAGGAAGGTGGTCACCCGGGACGAGCGCAGCGGGTCGCTGGCGCGCAGCCGGGGGACGTGCCGGCGCTGGGTCACGCCGGTGTCGGGGTCGGCGATCCGGAAGGCCACGATGCCCAGCTCCGGGTCGGCGGTGAAGGCCTCGCGCAGCAGGCGGGCCGAGTCGGTGCGCGGCAGGTGCCCGTCGTCGTCCAGGAAGAGGACGGCGTCCACGTCCCGGCCGTCGCGGCCGAACAGCTCGATGCCGACGTTGCGCCCGCCCGGGATGCCGAGATTCTCCGGCAGCTCGACGCTGCGCACGCCCTCCGGCAGCGGCGGCAGCTGGGCGCCCTGGCCCACCACGGCCAGCTCGACCGCCGCGCCCTCCTGGGCGCGCACCGATTCGATCAGGGCGGCCAGTTCCTCGGGGCGGTTGCCCATGGTGATGATGACGGCTCCGAGGCGGAAGCTCTCCGCGCTGGTCGGGGCGCTCATCGCAGCCTGCTGGAGAGGACGATGCTCAGCAGGTGCAGCACGGTCTGCAGCATGGCGATCGCCGCCAGCGCCACCACCGCGACCCGGGTGAAGAACAGCCCGCCGTGGACGGCGTCGGCGATCCCGGCCGCGAGGATCAGCAGCGAGGCCTCGACCGCACCGACCAGTCGGTGGAACTTCAGGAAGGAGGCCGCCCGGCGGGCCTTGGCCACCGAGGACGAGCGCGGCACCGAGGCGCTGTCCTCGACCGCCGTCAGGCCGCTGCGGGCCCGGGCCACGTCCACCAGGTCCGTCTCGGACTTGATCAGGATCGCGCCGAGCGCGGCCAGCGTGCCCAGGAACGCCCACTCCCAGTGCGAGCCGCCGCCCTCGCGGTGCAGCAGGTCGGTGGCGCGCAGGCCCAGCCCCGTGAGCAGGGCCGCCTCGGACATGTAGTGGCCGACCCGGTCCAGGTAGACGCCGGTGAGCGAGGTCTGCCGGCGCCAGCGGGCCACCTCGCCGTCCACGCAGTCCAGCAGCAGGTAGACCTGGATCAGCAGGGCCCCCAGGACCGCGCCCGCGATGCCCGGCACGACCAGCGCGGCGCCGGCCAGGACGCCGGTGAACATCATCAGGTACGTCAGGCCGTTCGGCGTGATCGCCGTCACGGTGGAGAGCACGCGGGTGATCCGCAGCGAGATCCGCCGCATGTACAGGCGCCCGGCCCAGTGCTCGGCGCTGCGGCGCTGGAGCATGCCCTCCGGGTGGATCACCGCGCGCAGTTCCTCGATCGAGGGCCGGCGGGTCAGGTCCACCGGGGGCCGCTCGGCGCCCGCGGTGGAGGGGTCAGCTGTTGACGGCTTGGACATAGTCGGCGTACGCGTCCCTGATTGCTGAGGGGGAGAGGTCGAGGTGCTCAAGGATGGTGAAGCGCCCCGGGCGGGTGTTCGGAGCGTAGTGCACCGCGTCGGTGAACTCCGCCTCGGTGAAGCCGATCTGAGCTGCGGTCACCGGCAGCCCGTGGCTCGCCAGGCGCTCCACGATCAGACCGGTCAGCTCGCGCTCGCCCCGCAGGAAGCTGGCGAACGCGGCGCCGAGGCCGACCTGTTCGCCGTGCTGGGCGGAACGCTTGGGGTACAGCACGTCCAGGGCATGCGAGATCTCGTGGCAGGCGCCCGAGGAAGGCCGGGTGCTGCCCGCGATGTTCATCGCGATGCCGGACAGTACCAGGGCTTCCGCGAGGGCCGTGAGGAGGTCCTGATCCTGAGTGTTACCTGGGTGCCGCAGCAGGTTCTCGCCGGCCGAGCGGGCCATCGCCACGGCCAGGCCGTCCACCGGCTCGCCGGTGACCGCGTGCGACAACTCCCAGTCCGCGCAGGCGGAGATGTTGGAGACCACGTCGCCGATGCCGGCTGCCACGAAACGCGGCGGGGCCTGCCGGATCACATCCAGGTCGACGATGATGCCGATCGGGCTGGGCACCCCGTAGGAGCCGCGGCCGGCGTCGTTGTCGAGCGTGGAGACCGGCGAACAGATGCCGTCGTGGGCCAGGTTGGTGGCGACCGCGACCAGCGGCAGTCCGACCCGGGCGGCGGCGTACTTGGCGGCGTCGATGATCTTGCCACCGCCGAGGCCGACCATCGCGTCGTAGTGCCCGCCGCGCACCGACTCGGCCAGGCGCACCGCGCTGTCCAGGCTGCCGTCGTCCACGTTGTACCAGTCGGCGCCGGGCAGGGCCGGCTCCAGGCGCCGGCGCATCGCCGCTCCCGAGCCGTTGCTGATCGCCACCGCGATCCGGCCCGAGGCGGACAGCCGCTGGTCGGCGAGGATGCCGCCGAGCGCGTCCAGCGCGCCCGGGCGGACCTCGACGAACAGCGGCGACGGAACCAGCCGGGTCAGTACTGGCACGCGATCTCCCGCGCCTTCGCCAGGTCGTCGTGGTTGTCGACCTCGACCCAGGAGACCTCGCCGATCGGCTGCACGTCGATCCGCAGGCCGCGGTTGACCATCTCCTGGTAGCCGTCCTCGTAGTACAGCTGCGGGTCGCGCTCGTAGGTGGCGCGCAGCGCGTCGGTCAGGTCGACGGCGGCGGCGGGGTTGATCACGGTGACGCCGATGTACTCGCCGGTGGCCTCGGTCGGGTCCATCAGCTTGGTGATGCGGCGCATGCCGGCGGCCGGGTCGACGACGACCTTCATCTCCTCGTCGGCGAGCTTCTTCACCGTGTCGAGGGCCAGCAGGATGCCGGGGGCGGTGCCGGCCTCGACGAGGCGCTGGTTGCCCTCCAGCATGGTGCGCTGCACGGACGCCGGGTGCACGGTGTCGCCGTTGGCCAGCAGCAGGCCCTCGGCGAAGAGCTCGCGGGCGCACCAGAGCGAGTACGCGTTGTTCCACTCCTCGGCCTTGTCGTTCTCGACCAGGTGGAGCTTGACGCCGTACTTGCTCTCCAGGGCGTCCTTGCGGTCGTACACCGCCTCCTTGCGGTAGCCGACGACGATCGCCGCCTCGCGGATGCCGACCTCGGCGAAGTTGCCGAGGGTGAGGTCCAGCACGGTCCGCTCCCCGTCGACCGGCACCAGCGCCTTGGGCAGGGTGTCGGTGTACGGGCGCAGCCGGCGGCCGGCGCCGGCTGCCAGAACGAGGCCGATCATGCGGGGTCTCCTGATCCGTCGTGCGGTGCGCGGGGCGGTGCGCGCGGGGTGCCGGGGCACCGGCTTTCCGTCCGGCCGGGCCGCGAATCGGCGCGCCGGTGCCGCCGCGAGTGCGGGCACCGTGCCGTAAGCGATGGTAGGCGACCCGGGCGGCCGGCCCGAACGCGGCCGGGGGCTGCGAGGTGACGGGAGGGTGGCGAAGGAGTGATCGAACGCGCGGGCGAGGCAACGATCGAACGCGAGGGGAACGGATACCGAACAGTCCTGCTATTCCGATGACCCTTCCGGGAACGTATCGGGCCCATCTCTGCCCGGAATCGACCTGCCGACGGTCATGATCCGCCCGGTTGTGCGTGGGACCCGTACCCACCGCCACCCATACGGCAGACTGGAGCCCGACGCCGGCGCCGGTGCCCCCGCTGCGTCCGCTGCACCCGGTGTACCGGACGTACCCCGATGCTTCCGTTGCTCCCCCCCTCCCGAAAGAGGCCCCATGCCCCAGAGCCTGCCGACCAACCCGACACACTTCGACTCCGAGATCGACACCGGTCTCGACGTCGAGACGGACGTGACGGTCGCCCCGGGGGCCTCGACCGGGACCGCCGGCGCCGGTCCCGAGATCCTGCTGGAACTGGTCGACGACGAGGGCGTCACCACCGGCACCGCCGAGAAGCTCTGGGCACACCAGCAGCCCGGCCGCCTGCACCGCGCGTTCTCGGTGTTCCTCTTCGACCGCCAGGGGCGGCTGCTGCTCCAGCGGCGGGCGCTCGGCAAGTACCACTCCCCCGGCGTCTGGTCGAACACCTGCTGTGGCCACCCGTACCCGGACGAGCCGCCGTTCGTCGCCGCCGCCCGCCGCACCGCCGAGGAACTCGGCATCGCGCCGGCGCTGCTCTGCGAGGCGGGCACGGTCCGTTACGACCTGCCGGACGAGGCCTCCGGGCTGATCGAGCGGGAGTGGAACCACCTGTTCGTCGGGCTGGTGACCGCGCCCGTCGAGCCCAACCCCGACGAGGTGGACGACTACGCCTTCGTGACCGCGCAGGAGCTGCGGGAACTGCGCGCCGAGCGGCCGTTCTCGGTGTGGTTCGAGACGGTCTTCGAGGCGGCGCTGCCGGGGATCCGGGAGATCGCCGGGCGGGACTGGTAGGCGGGCGGGACCGGTCGGCGGGCCCGCGGCGCTCAGTCGTCGGTCTCCGGGGGGACGGGCAGCGAGGCCCAGATGACCTTGCCGCCCTCCCCCGTCCGCTCCACGTCGCACACCCCGCCGGCCTGCAACGTCACGCTCTTCACCAGCAGCAGGCCGCGGCCGCCGGTCCGCCCGGTGTCGCTCTCCAGCGCCTTCGGCCGGTACGGGTCACCGTCCTCGACCGACACCCGGACCCAGCCCCGGCGGACCGCCAGCTCGGTCGTCACCTCCGGCGACAGCTTCGCCGCGTGCGTCACCGCGTTGCTCACCAGCTCCGAGACGATCAGCAGCACGTCGTCCACCAGCTCCTGGTAGCGCACCCCGGCCATCCCCTGGGCCAGCAGGCGGTCACGGACCGCGTGCCGGGTCAGCGGCACCGAGGCCTCCTCGGCCGGCACCGGGAAGCGCCACACGCCCTCGACCGGTCCGGCGGGTGCGCGTTCCGGCCCGGCGCGTCTCGGCTCGGCGCGTGCGCGCTCCGGCCCGGCGCGTCTCGGCTCGGCCTTCGCCGCCCCGCTGATCTGCTCCACGTCCAGCCGCCCTTCGTCCGCGACCCGGGGGTGTCCGCGACCCGGGAATCAGGCGTTCCGCTCATGGCGCCCTCGATCCACAGAGGCTAGGAGAGGCACCGACGGGACCGTGGCACCGTCGACAACTTGCCCGTGTCGGACCGCTTCCGGCCGGAACGGACCGCAGCCACCGCCGGGGTCGACCGTTTCCTTCGCGCTCGCCACCACTTCGGCCGGGGTTCGCGCACCGTGGCGACCCATCCCAACCAGCCCGACCACCCCTGCCGACCCGGACGTCCCCCCACCCGGGGAAACGCAGGTGAGAAGCACTCCAGAACCCTGGTAATGTTCTCTCTGTCGCCGAGGGGGCGAGAAAAACCCCGAAGCACACACCCTGTCCGGGTGGCGGAATGGCAGACGCGCTAGCTTGAGGTGCTAGTGCCCTTTATCGGGCGTGGGGGTTCAAGTCCCCCCTCGGACACAACCGAATTCCCCGTGGGATCCGAAAGGAACCCGCGGGGAATTTCTTTTTCCCGGCGCGCCGCCGCCGTCCACGGGTTCTCGCGGGTTCTCCCGGATTCTCCCTGCGGACCGGGTGGCCGCCGCGGCGCTCGCGACCCCCCGCAACCGCTGTGACCCAGGCGACTTCTGCGGCTGTCGTGACCCGGAAAGCGGACACGAGATGGCAACGATCGGACAGTTTGAGCTTCCCTTGAGGTATTCGCCCCTTTTGGCCCCATAGGCTGTCTCCGTTTGTCCGGAAACCAGCACAAAAACCACGACACCACCCGATGAAACCCCGAGCGAGAGGACCGATACGTTGAGTGAGCCAGAGTCTCCGACGGCATCACATCAGAACTACCGGCGATCGCTCGGCACCATCAGCCTGACCGCCGTGGGGCTCGGATCCATCATCGGATCCGGGTGGCTGTTCGGCGCCGAGCGCGCCGCCCGGCTGGCCGGCCCCGCGTCGATCCTGGCCTGGGTGATCGGGGCCGCGGTGGCACTGACCATCGCGCTCACCTACAGCGAGCTCGGGTCGATGTTCCCCAAGGCCGGCGGCATGGTCCGGTACGGCCAGTACTCGCACGGCTCGCTGGCCGGCTACCTCGCCGCCTGGGCCAACTGGATCGCCATCGTCTCGGTCATCCCCGGCGAGGCCACCGCCTCCGTCCAGTACATGAGCTCCTGGCACTTCGGCTGGGCGCAGGGGCTGTACAACGGCAAGGAACTCACCCTGAGCGGGGTGGCACTGGCCAGCGTGCTGCTGGTCGGCTACTTCGTCCTCAACTGGTTCGCCATCACGATGTTCGCCAAGACCAACACGGCGATCACCGTCTTCAAGGTCATCGTCCCGACCCTGACCGCCGGCGCGCTGCTGTTCGCCCACTTCGACACCGCCCACTTCACCGACCACGGCGGCTTCGCGCCGAACGGCTGGAGCGCCGTGTTCACCGCCGTCGCGGTGTCCGGCATCGTCTGGGCCTTCAACGGCTTCCAGTCCCCGCTCAACCTGGCCGGCGAGGCCCGCAACCCCGGCAAGTCGCTGCCCAAGGCCGTCATCGGCTCGATCCTGATCGCCCTGGTGATCTACGTCGCGCTGCAGATCGCCTTCCTCGGTGCCATCCCGGCCGCCGACCTGTCGCACGGTTGGAGCAGCCTCGCCTACACCTCGCCGCTCGCCGACCTCGCGATGGTCTGGGGCCTCAACTGGCTCGCCCTGCTGCTGTACGCGGACGCCTTCGTCTCCCCCAGCGGCACCGGCATGATCTACGCCGCCACCACCTCGCGCATGATCCACGGTGTGCAGGAGAACGGCCACCTGCCGAAGATCTTCGGCAAGGTCGACGCCAAGACCGGCATCCCGCGCCCGGCCCTGGTGCTCAACCTGGTGGTCGCCTTCCTGTTCCTCGCGGTCTTCCGCGGCTGGGGCTCGCTGGCCGAGATCGTCTCGGTCGCCACCGTGATCTCGTACGTCACCGGCCCGGTCGCCGTGATGGCACTGCGCCGCCTCGCCCCGGACCTGCCCCGGCCGGTCCGGCTGCGGGCCATGCCGGTCATCGCCCCCGTGGCGATGGTGTTCGGCTCGCTGGTCCTGTACTGGGCCCGCTGGCCGCTCACCGGCAAGGTCATCCTGCTGATGGCCGCCGGTCTGCCGATCTGGGCCTGGTACGAGCTGCGCAAGCCGTGGGCCGAGCTGAAGCCGCACCTGAAGGCGGGCGCCTGGATGGTCGCGTACCTGTTCGTGATGGCCGGTGTCTCCTGGGCCGGCAGCACCGACTTCGGTGGCCAGGGCTACCTGCCCGAGGGCTGGGACCTGCTGGTCGTCGCGGCCATCGCGCTGGCCTTCTACCACTGGGGCGTCGCCAGCGCCTGGGCCAACCCGTCCCTGGCCGCCGTCCGGCGCGAGCTGGCCGAGGAGGCCGCGGCCGGCGAGGGCGCCGACGGCCCTGCGGGCTCCGGGCGGGAGCCGCGGGAGGCCTCGCGGGCCTGAGGGAGCGTGCAACGCCGAAGGGTCGGTCGAGTCGTCGACCGGCCCTTCGGCGTTGACGGGGGCCGGATGGGACAGGACGGGGCGGGGTGCCGGGTCCCGGTCGGACCCGTCGGCCGTCGGGGGGCGGCCGTCAGCCGCGGCGGGCGCGGCGGATGACGGCGGTGACGACCGGGGGGAGCAGGTCGCGGGCGGCGCGCTTGGCGACATTGGCCGGGCGGCGCAGTTCGGCGGCGCGGGCCCGGCGGGCGGCGAGGTCGCGGGCGGCCTCCTCCTGGGCCTCCTGGGCCGCCCGGCGGGACTGCGAGGCCTCGTTCCGGGCCGCCTCGGAGGTCAGCCGCCGGTGGTGGCGGGAGGGGCGGAACGCGTCGATCCCGTCCGAGCTTCCGGTCATCCGGAGCACCTGCTGCCCGTTCAGGGTCTCGGAGCTGAGGTAGCAGCCCTCGGCGAGGTCCACCCGGTCGAGCAGGTCGCGCTGGAACGGCTCCGGATCCCCCCAGGTGCCGTAGAACTTGCACTCGGTCAACATGATCGGCTTGAGCCCGTGGTTGAAGACCGCGCCCCAGGTCGCGGCGGCCACGCCCGGGGTGTGCTGCGAGCGGTAGTCGTCCAGGACGACGACACCCTGGTCCTGGAGCGCGACCCGGGCCACCTGGAGGTCGCCCACGACGTGCTCGTACAGGTGCGAGGCGTCGATGTGGATGAAGCGGAACGTGCCCGCCGCGATCCGCCCGCCGGCCAGGACGGAGGTCGGGGCCTGGATTATCTCCGGCAGTTCCTCGTGGAAGGCGAGGTAGTTGACCTCGAAGGCCGAGCGGGTCAGCGACTTCCGGTAGGAGATGTCCATCTCGGCCGCGTTCTCGTCGTCCGGCGCGTCCGAGTCGAAGAGGTCACAGACGGTGAAGGACTCGCCGGGCTGGAGGTGCTCGCCGATCACGATCGCGCTGCGGCCCAGGTACGCACCCATCTCCAGCAGGTCGCCGGTGACCCCGGTCTTCTCCTGCCGTCCCATGAACCAGTCGAACGAGTGCCGGTCATGCTCCCAGAACCAGCCCGGAACGTCGTCCAGCACGGCTGGTTCGGCAGGCCGCTGCGACTCGTCCTTCAACGCGGCATCGGTCACGGGATGCTCCTTATGCGGTACGGATGACCTGCGGATTTGAGCCAGATCTCAGCCCGGTGGCAGCCCCCGCCCGACCGTGGGACACGCTGGTCCCGGACCATGTGCACCACTACGAACCACTGGCAACAGTAGTGCCTCACCGCTGAGTTCGCTGCAATCTACAGCGGTGCCCGCGGGCGTGAGGAGCTTTTCGCGCAATGATTTTCGCGGACCGTCGTTTCGCTGCCGGAGGGTGAACACGGAGCCTTCGGGACGGTTCGTCCGGTGTCCCGCGGCGGCGGACCACGGCGCGACCGGTCGCGCCGCACGCTGATCGTCAACTGGACGTCCAACGGCGGGCGGTGGAGCTGACGGCGGAGGCGGTGGGGGGCGGCCCGGTGCCGTGGCCGTGCGAGGCCCTTGAGCGGTCGGACGAGCGGCGCGCGGGCGCGGGGCCGAGCCGTCCGACGAGTACACCGCGCGGTTCGCCCCGGGGTGACCCGTCGGCCCACCGGGCCGGATTGGCTCTTGCGCGCGGCCGACCGGGCCGCCTTGACTGGCCCTTTGACTAGCGCTGTTGGTCAATCGGCCGACCGGATGAGAGGACACTCGGTGCAGCAGCACGCGGAGTACGGCGACCAGTACATCGACGGCGCCTGGCGGCCCTCCCTGGATGACGCCGGGTCGATCGAGGTGCTGAACCCGGCGACCGAGCAGGTGCTCGCCACCGTGCCGGCCGGCGGGCCCGCCGACATCGACGCCGCGGTCGCCGCGGCCCGCCGGGCGGCCCGCGGCTGGGCGACGACCGCCCGCGCGGACCGGCTCGCCCTGCTGACCCGGTTGCGGGACGGAATCGCCGCCGCCCAGGAGGAGATCACCGCCACCGTGGTCGCCGAACTCGGCGCCCCGGTCGGCTTCGCCGCCGCCGTGCACGCCGGAGCGCCGCTGACCGTGGCGACCTCCTACCTGACACTGCTCGCCGAGCACCCCTTCGAGGAACGGATCGGCAACTCGGTGGTGCTCGCCGAGCCCGCCGGGGTGGTCGCGGCGATCACGCCGTGGAACTACCCGCTGCACCAGATCGTCGCCAAGGCCGTCCCGGCCCTGGCGGCCGGCTGCCCGGTGGTCCTCAAGCCCGCCGAGGACACCCCGCTGGTGGCCCGGCTGTTCGCCCGGCTGGTGCACGAGGCGGGCTTCCCCGCGGGCACGTTCAACCTGGTGACCGGCACGGGCGTGGTGGCGGGTGCGGCGCTCGCCGCCCATCCGGGCGTGGACATGGTCTCGTTCACCGGATCCACCGCCGTCGGCCGACAGGTCGCCGAGACGGCGGGCCGGGGCCTGAAGCGCGTCGCCCTGGAACTCGGCGGCAAGTCCGCCAACGTGGTGCTGCCGGGCGCGGACCTGGCCCGGGCGGTCAACGTCAACATCGCCAACGTGTTCGCCAACTCGGGCCAGACGTGCAGCGCGTGGACCCGCCTGCTGGTGCACCAGGACCAGTACGAGGAGGCCGTCGCGACGGCCGCGAAGGCCGCCGCCAAGTACGCCCCGGGCGATCCGACCGACCCGCAGACCCGGATCGGCCCGCTGGTCAACGCCAAGCAGCTGGCCAGGGTGCGCGGTTACGTCGAGGGCGCGCTCGCCGCGGGCGCCCGGCTGGTCGTCGGCGGCGCGGAGCCCGTCCCCGGCCTGCCCGCCGGCTTCTACGTCCACCCGACCGTGCTCGCCGACGTCACGGGGGACATGGCGATCGCCCGGGAGGAGGTGTTCGGCCCCGTCCTGGTGGTCCTCCCCTACCGGGACGAGGACCACGCCGCCGAACTCGCCAACGACACCGAGTACGGCCTGGCCGGCGGCGTCTGGGCCGCGGACACCGACACCGCCGCCGCCTTCGCCCGCCGCCTCGACACCGGCCAGGTCGACCTCAACGGCGGCCGCTTCAACCCGCTCGCGCCGTTCGGCGGCTACAAGAGCTCCGGCCTCGGCCGCGAACTGGGCCGCCACGGCCTGGAGGAGTTCCTCCAGTGCAAGTCGCTCCAGTACTGACCGCGGCGCCGAGCGGGGTACCGGCCGCGGCACCGGCTCCGGGCCCGCCGCACGTGGGGCGGCGGGCCCGGGGGTTCGGGCATCGAGGCCGGTCGGGCGGGGCCGGTCAGGTGAGGTCGACGCCCGGGTAGAGGGGGAAGGGGGCGAGGAGGTCGGCGGCGCGCTTGGCGGCGCCGTCGCGCACGGCGTCGTCGAGGCGGTACTGGGCCTTGGAGGGGGCGCCGCCCGCGGTGGTGGTCGGGGTGGTGGCGCGCAGCACGGTGTCGATCAGGGCGGCGATCTCGTCCATCTCGGCGGTGCCGAGGCCGCGGGTGGTGAGCGCCGGGGTGCCGAGGCGCACGCCCGAGGTGTACCAGGCGCCGTTCGGGTCCTGCGGGACGGAGTTGCGGTTGGTGACGACGCCCGAGTCCAGCAGCGCCGCCTCCGCCTGACGACCCGTCAGGCCGTAGCCGGAGACGTCGGCGAGGACGAGGTGGTTGTCGGTGCCGCCGGTGACCAGCCGGCCGCCGCGGCGCAGCAGGCCCTCGGCGAGCGCCCGGGCGTTGTCCACGACGGCGCGGGCGTAGGTCCGGAACTCGGGCCGGCGGGCCTCGGCGAAGGCGACCGCCTTGGCGGCCATGACGTGCGAGAGCGGCCCGCCGAGCACCAACGGGCAGCCGCGGTCGACGTGTTCGGCCAGTTCGGTGTCGCACAGCACCATGCCGCCGCGCGGGCCGCGCAGCGACTTGTGGGTGGTCGTGGTGACGATCTGGGCGTGCTGGACGGGGTCGTGGTCGCCGGTCAGCACCTTGCCCGCGACGAGGCCGGCGAAGTGCGCCATGTCGACCATGAGGGTCGCGCCGACCTCGTCCGCGATCTCGCGCATCCGCCGGAAGTCGACCAGTCGAGGGTAGGCGGAGTAGCCGGCGACCAGGATCAGCGGGCGGAACTCCCGGGCGGTCTCGCGCAGCGCGTCGTAGTCGATCAGGCCGGTGGCCGGGTCGGTGCCGTAGCTGCGCTGGTCGAACATCTTGCCCGAGATGTTGGGTCGGAAGCCGTGGGTGAGGTGGCCCCCGGCGTCCAGGGACATGCCGAGCATCCGCTGGTTGCCGAGCGACTGGCGCAGCTGCGCCCAGTCCTGCTCGGTGAGGTCGTTGACGCCCCGGACCTTGGCCCGCTCCAGCGCCGGGCTCTCCACCCGCCGGGAGAGGACGGCCCAGAAGGCCGTGAGGTTGGCGTCGATGCCGGAGTGCGGCTGGACGTAGGCGTGGTCGGCGCCGAACAGGGCGCGGGCGTGCTCGGCGGCGATGGTCTCGACGGTGTCGACGTTGCGGCAGCCCGCGTAGAAGCGCCGGCCCGCGGTGCCCTCGGCGTACTTGTCGCTGAGCCAGTTGCCCATGGCGAGCAGCACGGCCGGGGAGGCGTAGTTCTCGCTGGCGATCAGCTTGAGCGAGGCGCGCTGGTCCTCCAGCTCCCGGCCGATGGCGGCGGCGATCCGCGGCTCCACGCCGGCGACCACGTCGAGGGCGCTGCGGAAGGCGGTGTCGGCGGCCGCGCCGGCGGCGGTGTGCGGGGCCTGGGCGGCCTCAACGGCATGAGGGGTGTGCGGGGTGGCCAAGGCGGTCTCCTCGTGGTGCACGGACGAGTACGGACGGCCCAGGCGCTCGGCAACTGTCGTGCGGGTGCACGGAGCCGCTTCCCGATGGTCGGTTCCATCCGTGCGCGCCAGTCGCGGCTCCCCGGGATCGTACCAATGCCCGGGGGGATGTGGCGGAGATCTCAGGATTCGGGACGGCACGCCCGTTTCGCCCCTCGATGTCCGTTCTTCCGCAACGCCGGTATTGCGGCGCAATGACGCCGAATGAAGCCGCAATACGCGCCGAAACAATGCCGGGAAAAACCGCCGGAGGTGATTTGCGGACCTCCCCGCGCATCCGGTCTGATGGCGCTCGAACGGCCGACGGGAAACCCCCGGGGGCCGGTTCGGAAATGCACACCAGCGCACCCTCACCCACAGGGCGGCGGAGAATTCGGGGAGTACGCCTCTCATGGCCGTGGTCGAAACAGCAGCGGGCTCCGTCCCCGCACCCGCCGCGCCGAGGCTGCTCGGCCGGCTCCTGCGCGACCGGGTCGGCGCCGCCGCCCTCGCCGTCGTCCTGCTTTTCCTGCTGCTCGCCCTCGCCGCCCCGCTGATCGCCGCCCTGTACGGGAAGAACCCGGTCGAGCACTACGGCCAGAACTCCCCCGGCCTGCTGAGCGACAGCGGCCTGCCCGTCCTGCCGAACGGCGGCATCTCGGGCGACTTCTGGTTCGGCCTGGAGCCGGGGCTCGGCCGGGACGTCCTGACCCAGTTGCTCTACGGCATCCGCACCTCGCTGCTGATCGCCTTCGCCTCCGCCGCCGTGACCACCACGCTCGGTGTGCTGGCCGGGGTCGCGGTCGGCTACCTCGGCGGGATCGCCGACCGGCTGTTCGGCTTCCTGGCCAACGTGCTGCTGGCCTTTCCGACCCTGCTCCTGCTCCTCGCGCTGAGCCCCGTCATCCAGTCCCGACTGGTCGATCCGGGCACCGCGGAACCGGAGTGGATGCAGTTCCTGGTGCTGATCCTGGTCTTCTCCGCGTTCGGCTGGATTCCGCTCGCGCTTTCCCTGCGGGCCACCGTGCGGTCGCTCCGGGAAAGGGATTTCGTGCAGTCCGCCCGGGCCCAGGGCGCCGGCCGATTCCATGTCGTCGTCCACGAACTGCTGCCGAACGTCCGCTCGCAGCTGCTGGTGCACGCCACCATGGCGGTGCCGACCTTCGTCGCCTCCGAAGCGGTGCTGTCCTTCCTCGGCGTCGGCATCACGGAGCCGATCCCGGACTGGGGGCGGATGATCTCCCGCGGCTCCGAGGTCTTCCAGGCCGATCCGACCTACATGGTCTTCCCCGGTGTCGCCCTGCTGCTCTTCGTGCTCGCCTTCAACCTGCTCGGCGACGCCGTCCGGGACGCGCTGGACCCGCGCGCCGCCCGCTGAGCCCCGCCCTTCTCCGTCCATCACCCCAAGCCCGCCCCGACCCGCCCCGGCTCCCGGGGCAAGGAGAGATTCGCCATGCGCTGGACCAGACCGTCCCTCGCCGTCGTCGCCACCGCCCTGCTGGCGACCGCCTGCTCGGCCGGCGCGGGCACCGGCCCGGCGCCCGCCGGGGCGGCCGCCAAGGAGACGTCCCCGCTGACCGCCGCGCTCGGCGGCGAGAAGGAGAGCGCCGGACCGGCCCCCGCCGTTGCCGGCGCCCGCGTGGGCGGCACCGTGAACGTGTACAACAGCGTCGAGTTCCGCCACCTCGACCCGCAGAAGGTCTACGCGGGCGCGACGTACAACGCCTCGCTGCTCTGGGGCCGCCAGCTGACGCAGTACCAGGTCGTCGACGGCAAGGCCAAGCTGGTCGGCGACCTGGCGACCGACACCGGCACCTCCGGCGACGGCGGGCGCACCTGGACGTACAAGCTCAAGGACGGCGTGGCCTGGGAGGACGGCAAGCCGATCACCGCCCAGGACGTCAAGTACGGCATCGAGCGCAGCTTCGGCAAGGGCTACGAGGTCGGCCCGCCGTACTGGCCGCAGTGGCTCACCGGTGAGGCCAGCTACGAGGCGGCGCGCGCCAAGTACGCCGGCCCGCAGGACGGCGACCTGGCCGCGATCGAGACGCCCGACGAGCACACCATCGTCTTCCACTTCCCGCAGCCGCAGGCCGACGTCCCGTACATGGCCGCGCAGTCCTCGTCCTCGCCGGTGCGCCGGGACAAGGACACCGGGACGGACTACGACCGGCAGCCGTTCGCCACCGGCCCCTACCGGATCGTCGAGCACGTCCAGAACACCCGCATGGTGCTGGAGCGCAACCCCGCCTGGAAGGCCGAGACCGACCCGATCCGCAGCCAGTACCCGGACAAGTTCGTCTTCACGTTCGGCAAGGAGGCGCTCAACATCAACCAGGAGATCCTGTCCGGGCGCGACGGCGGCGCCAGCGCCACCACCGCCTCCGACGTGCTCTCCCCCGAGCTGTACCAGACCGCCGACACCGACCCGAAGGCCAAGGACCTGGTCGTCTCCGGGCGCCAGGGCGCCTTCGTCACCCAGCTGGTGATCAACAACGAGCGGGTGCCGGACGTCGAGGTCCGCAAGGCCCTGCACCTCGGCTACCCCCGCCAGCAGGCCCGCCAGGTCCAGGGCGGCTCCCGGATCGGCGAGCTCGCCACCACGCTCAGCTCGCCGGCGCTGATCGACTGGGAGAAGTACGACCTCCACCCGGTCAAGCCCGAAGGCGACCCGGAGGCCGCCAAGGCCGCGCTCGCCAAGGCCAAGCAGGCGCCGACGAGCCTGACCTACGGGTACAAGAACACCCCGGACGGGCAGCGCACCGCGCAGGTGCTGGTGGACGGCTTCGCCAAGTCGGGCATCACCATCGTGCCCAAGCCGATCGACCCCAAGGCGTTCCTGGACGAGGTGCACCGCGCCGACTCCCCGTACGACCTGTTCGAGGAGACCTCCTCCGTCGACTGGCCGACCCCGTCCACGCTGATCCCGTTCTCCTTCGACGGCCGCGCCGGCAGCGACCTCAACTCCGCGCGCTACCGCAACCCGGCGGTGGACAAGGAGATCGACCGGATCAACCAGATCGGCGAGCCGCGCGCCAAGGCCAAGGAGCTGTACGCGCTGGAGAAGACCGTGATGCAGGACGTCCCGGTGCTGCCGTTCGTCTACGCGAACGTCAACCAGGTGCGCGGCTCCAACGTCGGAGGGGCGTTCATCCACCCCATCTACGGCACGGTCAGCCTGGCGTGGCTGTACCTGAAGTCCTGACCGCCGCACCCGCCCCCGCGCCGGTCGGTGCGGGGGCGGGCCCCTGAACTCCCGCACTCCCCGTGCACTCCACGTAGTCCTGCCCCGCGTACGCCTCCCCGTCCCGTCGACCCCGGACCGGCCATGCTCTCCTTCGCCCTGCGGCGGACCCTCCAGGCCCTCGCCGTCCTGGTCGCGGTCTCCGCCGCCGCCTTCGCCCTCTTCTACGCCGCGCCCGCCGACCCGGCCCGCGCCGCCTGCGGCCCGCGCTGCGACAGCGGCCAAGTCGCGGCGGTGCGCCAGAGCATGGGCCTGGACCAGCCGCTGCTCACCCAGTACACCGACTACCTCACCGGGGTCGTCGCCGGGCGCGACATCAGCGACGTGGACGGCTCGGTCATCCACTGCGACGCGCCCTGCCTCGGCTACTCCTACCGGCTGCACCAGCCCGTCACCGAGGCCCTGGCCGACCACCTGCCGGTCACGTTCTCGCTCACCGCCGGCGCCCTCGCCGTCCTGCTGGTGCTCGGCCTCGGCACCGGGTTCGTCTCCGCGCTACGGCACGGCGGCCGCACCGACCGGCTGCTCTCCGGCTTCACCCTCGTCGGCGCCAGCGTGCAGATCTACTTCCTCGGATACGTCGCCCAGTGGGCACTGGTCTACTCCACCGGCCTGCTGCCACTGCCCTCCTACACCCCGCCGACCGAGGACCTCGCGGCCTGGGCGGGCGGGCTGCTGCTCCCCTGGCTCGTCCTCGGATTCGTCAACTCCGCCGTGTTCGCCCGGCTTTCACGCTCCCAGCTGCTGGAGACGATGAACGAGGAGTACGTCCGCACCGCGCGCGGCAAGGGCCTCGGCCGGCTGCGCGCCCACCTCAAGTACACCTCGCGCGGCGCCGCCGGGCCGCTGGTGCAACTGCTCGGCCTGGAGGCCGGAGTGCTGCTCGGCGGGGCGGTCATCACCGAGACGGTGTTCGGGCTGAACGGGGTCGGGCGGTTCGCCGCCCAGGCGGTGTCCGGGCAGGACCTGCCCGCAGTGGTCGGCGCGGTACTGCTGGCCGCCTGCTTCGTGGTGCTGTTCGTCGCGCTGGCCGACCTGGTGGTGGCCTGGCTCGACCCGCGAATCCGCCTGAGCTGACTGGAGCCGTTCGATGACGTCCACTGTTGAGTCCGTGCCCGGGGGCGCGCCCGGAGCCGTGTCGGAGGCCGTTCCTGGGCCTGGTGCCGCGCCTGCCGCAGAGCCCGTGCTGAGCGTTCGCGATCTGACCGTCACCTTCGCCGACCCGCGCGGCGGCGCTCCCGTGACCGCCGTCCAGGGGCTCTCCTTCGACCTGGCCGCCGGTGAAGTCCTCGGCCTGGTCGGCGAGTCGGGCTCCGGCAAGTCGGCCACCGGACTCGCCGTCCTCGGCCTGCACGACCCGCGCACCACCACCGTCACCGGCTCGATCCGGCTGGACGGGCAGGAGCTGGTGGGCGCGACGGAGTCAGCGCTGCGTCCGGTCCGGGGCGGCCGGGCCGCGCTGGTCTTCCAGGACGCGCTCACCTCGCTCAGCCCCTTCCACGGCGTCGGCGCCCAACTCGCCGAGATGTACCGGCTGCACCACCCCGGCGCCGGTCGCGCCGAGGCCCGCCGACGCGCCGCCGCGATGCTCGACCGGGTCGGCATCCCGGCCGCCCGGGTGCGTGACTTCCCGCACCAGTTCTCCGGCGGGATGCGCCAGCGGGTGATGATCGCCATGGCGCTGATGAACGACCCGCAGGTGCTGATCGCCGACGAGCCCACCACCGCCCTGGACTCCCGAGTGCAGCGGCAAGTCCTCGACCTGCTCAGCGAGTTGCAGCGCGAGCACGGCACGGCGGTGCTGCTGGTCAGCCACGACCTCGGCGTGGTCGCCGGAACGACGGACCGCACGCTCGTGCTGCGCGGCGGCGTCCAGGTCGAGTCCGCGCCGACCGCCGAGCTGCTGGCCGCGCCGCGCGAGCCGTACACCCGCGCACTGGTCGGGGCGGCGCTCACCCTGGACTCCGTACCCGGCTCACCACTGCCGACAGTTGACGATCCGTCACCCGTCGCCGCATTCGCGCCCCGGGCTGTCGGGCGCCCCGAGCGCTGGCTCGTCGAGGTGGCGGACCTCGCCGTCCACTTCCCCGGACGGCGCCGCCTCCCCAGCCTGCGCGCCGAGCCCGTCCGGGCAGTGGAGGGCGTAGGACTGCGGATCGCCCCCGGCGAGACGCTCGGACTGGTCGGCGAGTCCGGCTCCGGCAAGTCCACCACCGCCCGCGTCCTGGCCGGCCTCCAACAGCCCACCTCGGGAACGGTGTTGTACGACGGCCAGGACGTCACCCGCCCGGGCCGGGAGCTGCGGCGCCGGCTCAGCCGGGAGATCCAGCTGGTCTTCCAGGACCCGTACGCCTCCCTCAACCCGCGCCGCACCGTCGCCCAGACCCTCGACACCCCGCTGCGCCTGCACACCTCACTCGACGCGGCGCAGCGGCGGGAGCGCTCGGCCGAACTGCTGGACCAGGTCGGGCTGCCCGCCGCCCACCTGGACCGCTACCCGCACGAGTTCTCCGGCGGACAGCGCCAGCGGATCGGCATCGCGCGGGCCCTCGCCCCGCAGCCGCGCCTGATCATCGCGGACGAACCGGTGTCGGCCCTGGACGTCTCGGTCCAGGCGCAGGTGCTCAACCTGCTGATGGAGCTGCGCGAACGCCTCGGCGTCGCCTTCCTGTTCGTCTCGCACGACCTCGCCGTGGTACGGCACTTCTGCGACCGGGTGGCCGTGATGCACCGGGGCCGGCTGGTCGAGTCCACCGACCGCGACCGCCTGTTCAGCGCGCCGCACACCGAGTACACCCGGGAACTGCTGGCCGCAGTGCACTAGCGCTGGCGCCGGTCCTCGCGGGGGGCGGCGGCCGTGAGGGGACTGGCCGTGGCCTCGCGGGGGTCGGTGGGGAGGAGTGCGTAGAGGCGCATGTCGCGGCGCTCGTCGTCGTACCCGGCGGAGGCGGCCGGGACGGTCGTGACCAGCGGGACGTACGGGTCGGTGCCCGCCTCCCGGACCACGGCGAGGTCGGTGAGGCGCCAGGGGCGAAGGATGAAGGGGCCCTCGTAAAGCGTTGGCACGATCAGGGGCGGTCGGTCCATGCTCGAAGCCTGTCATGTGCGATCAAGGAGCCCCAGCGAATATGTCCACCAGCGATCAACCCGACTCCGCAGGAGACCGCGCAGCCGTCGACCGCGAGCTCGTCGAGGCCGCCCGGGCGGTGGCCCGGCGCTACTGCCGGGGCGACAACCACACCGTCGCGGCCGCCGGGCGCAACGCCGACGGGCGGATCGTCACGGCCGTGAACGCCTACCACTTCACCGGCGGCCCGTGCGCGGAGCTCGTCCTCATCGGCGCGGCCGCCGGCCAGGGCGCGTACGACCTCACCACGGTCGTCGCGGTCGGCGACCAGGACCGGGGCGTCGTGCCGCCGTGCGGCCGCTGCCGGCAGGTGCTGCTCGACTACTTCCCGACGGTCGAGGTCATCGTCAAGCGGGGAACGGAGCTGCTCGCCCTGCCCATCCTCGACCTGCTCCCCGAGGCGTACGTCTGGGCCGAGCACCAGGACGGCTAGCGGCCCTGCCTTCGAGTCGCCCGAGTGGCCGTTCGCCCGTCGTTCGGCTGCGCGAGCGCGACTCCAGGCACTAGCGTGCTGGCGACGTGTCGTAGTGATCGCCAACCGAGGGGGCACATTGTCGGACGACCTGCTCACAGCAAAGATCAACCACGGGTTCGACCACCTCGACGCCGACGGCGACGGGCTCCTCACCGAACGGGACCACGCCCTCATGGGCATCGCCGTCGCCCGCTCGCTCGGCCACCAGGAGGGCTCGGAGGCCGAGGCCGTCATCGTCCGCGCGTACCTGACGGTCTGGCACGACCTGCACCTCGCCCACCTGCCCGCCGGCACCGAGGCGATCACCCGCGAACAGTTCGTCCGCTCGACCGGCGCCCTCTCCGATGACCCCGAGGCCGCGCGGACCAGCTTCGGCGCACTCGCCGACGCCTTCCTCGCCGTCGCCGACACCGACCGCAGCGGAACGGTCGACGCCGGCGAGTTCTTCGTCTTCCAGCGCGGCCACTTCGCCGGCCTCTCCCGCGACGACGCCGACGAGGCCTTCCGCCACCTCGACCGCGACGGCGACGGCACCCTCTCCGCAGCCGAGTTCACCAGCGCGATCATCGAGTTCTGGACCAGCCGCGACCCCGACGCCCCCGGCAACTGGTGGACGGGCAAGCCCCCGCACACCCTCTGACACCCCCTCCGGCAGAGCCGCCCCCTCGCCCGCCGGAACGCGAGGCCGGCGGCCGCCCAACTCGCCGTGCCCGCCGGGTGGTCAGGTGGCGGGGACGATGCGCTCGACGATGGTCTCGATCAGGGCGGGCAGGGTGTCGGTGCCCAACACCTCGGGCAGGGTGAGGTGTTCGACGATCAGGCCGGTCATCGCGAGGTAGAGGACGAGGACGGTCTCGCGGTCGCCGGGCAGTCCTCCGTCGAGGTGGTAGGCGACGTTGGCCTCCAGCTGCTCGCGGATGGTGCCGGTGAGCTGGGCCCGCAGGCCGGGGCGGCGGGTGGCCTCCAGGCGCAGTTCGAGCATCGCGAGGTAGCCGGCCCGGTCGGCGGAGATGCGGCGGATCAGGTCGTGCATCAGGGCGGTGACCAGGGCGCGGTCACGCGGGGCCCGCAGCAGGTCGGCGATGACGGCCGGGTCCGGGGTGAGCCGGTGGTGGATGTGCCGGGCGGTCTGGTGGAGCAGGTGGTCGCGGTTGGCGAAGTAGTTGGAGGCCGTGCCGTTGGGGACGCCGGCCTGCACGTCGACCGCGCGGAAGGTGAGGCCGCGGGCGCCGTCGCGGGCGAGGACCTCGATGGCGGCGTCGGCGAGGGCGGTGCGGCGGGCGGGGTTCTGGACCATGGGCCGATTCTCTCTCGCGGGGTTTTCGGGGACCGGGGCGCCCGGGCCTGAAAACATCCCGGCAACCACTATGGCTGGAGTACTATAGTCGGAGTGGTTAGGCGACAGGCCGCGCGGTCCGCGCCGCTTCCCGACTCCAGAGGACCTGCATGCGCAAGCTCAGCTACTTCATCGGCACCACCATCGACGGCTTCATCGCCGGCCCGGACGACAGCTTCGACTTCTTCGCGCCGTTCCTCACCGAGGACTACACCTCGGCGCTCTTCGCCGAGTACCCGGAGACCATCCCCACCCCCGGCCGCGCGGCGTTCGGCATCGCGGAGGCGCCCAACAAGCGCTTCGACACCGTCGTCATGGGCCGCGGCACCTACGCACCGGGGCTGGCCGTGGGCCTCACGAGCCCCTACGCCCACCTGCGGCAGATCGTGGTCTCCCGCACCCTCGGTGCCGGCCCGGACCCGGCGGTGGAGGTCACCGCGGAGGATCCGGTGGCCCTGGTCCGCAGGCTGAAGCAGCAGGACGGGCTCGACATCTGGCTCTGCGGCGGCGCCGACCTGGCCGGCCAGCTGCTGCCCGAGATCGACGAGTTGATCATCAAGCAGTACCCGGTGGTGGCTGGGTCGGGCATCCCGCTGTTCCGCGCGGAGTTCGAGCCCCGCGCCTTCACGCTCACCGACAGCCGCGTCTTCGAGCACGGCAACGTCGTCCTCACCTACGCGCGGACCACCCCGGACGCCGCCTGACGCCCACCACGGGGCGGACGCGCGGGGCGCGGGGCACGGGACACACGGGGCGAGAGGCGCTATCGCGGCGCGGGCACGAGGACGTACCGTGGGCGCTCCCCAAGCCGAGAGGTCGAACCCGTGTCCGAGGAGGCCCTGCCGTTCTTCGTCTACGGCACCCTGCGCAGCGGCGGCCGCAACCACGCCGCCCACCTGGCCGGACGCTGCGCCGACATCCGCCCGGCCGTGCTGGACGGCGCCACGCTGCACGACGGCCCCGGGTACCCGTACGCGGTGCCGGACGCGACGCCCGGGCGCCGGATCGTGGGCGAGCTGATCACCGTACGGCCCGGCGCGTACGCCGGAGCGCTCGCGGCGCTGGACCGGCTGGAGGACTGCCGGGCGGACGGAACCGGCCTGTACGTACGGCGGCGGCTGCCGGTGCGGACGGCGGCGGGCGAGGTGCGGGAGGCCTGGGTGTACTTCGCCGGGCCCGTCGTCGAGAGCCGGCTGCGGGAGCGGCCCGCGGTGATCGACTCGGGGGACTGGGCGGACCGGTAGCGGGGGGCGGGCGGGAGACGACCGGCCGGATACCGCCAGGTAGGCTGCCCCGACAGTTGTTCCCTCTACTCACGGCGCCCGCCGAACGACAAGGAGCCACCCGGTGCCCGAGCTGCCACCCCCGATCACCGTCGTCGGGATCGGGGCCGACGGCTGGCCCGGCCTCTCCACCATCGGCCGCGCCGCCCTACGGGCAGCCGAGGTGGTCGTCGGCGGCCCCCGGCAGCTGAACCTCCTCCCCCACGACGAGGTCGCCGCCGAGCGCGTCCCGTGGCCGTCCCCCCTGCGCCCGGCCGTCCCCGGACTGTTCGCCGCGCACGCGGACCGCCGGGTCGCCGTCCTGGCCAGCGGCGACCCGATGTTCCACGGCATCGGCCGCACCCTCGCCGAGACGGTCGGCGCCGGGCGACTGCGCGTCCTGCCGCACCCCTCCTCCGTCTCCCACGCCTGCGCCCGACTCGGCTGGCCGCTGGAGTCCACCGAGGTGGTCAGCCTGGTCGGCCGCCCGCTGGACACCCTCGCCCTGGCCCTGAACCCCGGCCGCCGCCTGCTCGTGCTGAGCGCCGACGCCACGACCCCGGCCGCCGTCGCCGCGCTGCTCACCGCGCGCGGCTACGGCGCCGCCCGCCTGCGCGTGCTCGAACAGCTCGGCGGCCCGACCGAACGACAGCTCGACGGCACCGCCGACGGCTGGCCGCACCCGCCCGGCGACCCCCTGAACGTCATCGCGGTCGACCTCGGCGACGGCCCCCGCAGCTCGCTCGTCCCCGGCCTGCCCGACGCCGCCTACGAGAGCGACGGCCAGCTCACCAAACGGCACGTGCGCGCCGCCACCCTCGCCGCCCTCGCCCCCTCCCCCGGCGAACTGCTCTGGGACGTCGGCGGCGGCTCCGGCTCGATCGCCGTCGAGTGGCTGCGCGCGCACCGCGACTGCCGGGCCGTCAGCATCGAACGCGACCCGGTGCGGGCCGAGCGGATCGCCCGCAACGCCGCCGCCCTGGGCGTGCCACGACTGCGCGTGGTGACCGGTCCGGCCCCCGCCGCGCTCGCCGAACTCCCCACCCCCGACGCGGTGTTCATCGGCGGCGGCCTCACCGCGACCGGTCTGCTGGACAGTTGCTGGGCCGCCCTGCGGCCGGGCGGCCGGCTGGTCGCCAACACCGTGACGCTGGAATCCGAGGCGCTGCTCACCGAGTGGTACCGGCGCCACGGCGGGGAGCTCGTCAAGCTCGCCGTCGCGCACGCCGTCCCGGTGGGCGGCTTCACCGGGTGGCGGCAGGCCATGCCGGTCACCCAGTGGTCCGCCGTCAAGCCCAACACCCCTCAGGAGAACGCGTCGTGACCGTCCACTTCATCGGAGCCGGCCCCGGCGCCGCCGACCTGATCACCCTGCGCGGCCAGCGCCTCCTGGCCCGCGCCGAGGTCTGCCTCTACGCCGGCAGCCTGGTGCCGCGCGAACTGCTCGACGAATGCCCGCCCGGCGCCCGCCTCGTCGACACCGCGCAGCTCAACCTGGACCAGATCATCGCCGAGCTGGTCCGCGCGCACCAGGCCGGACAGGACGTGGCCCGGCTGCACTCCGGCGACCCGTCCGTCTTCTCCGCCGTCGCCGAGCAGATGCGCCGCCTCGACGCGGCCGGCGTGCCGTACGAGATCGTCCCCGGCGTGCCCGCCTTCGCCGCCGCAGCGGCCGCGCTCAAGCGGGAGCTGACCGTCCCGACCGTCGGCCAGACCGTCATCCTCACCCGGATCGCCAAGCGCGCCACCCCGATGCCCGAGGGCGAGGACCT
>NZ_JBFBHW010000037.1:0-85755 GCF_040685395.1 Kitasatospora sp. NPDC088779
CGCTGTTGAGTTCTCAAGGAACGGACACTTCCTTCGGACCGCCTTCCAGCGGGCCCTCCGGGCGCTTCGTTCTTTCGTGTTCCCAGCTTACCAGACGTTTTCCGCCCCGTTTACCGGAGGTTTTCGCATCTGAAATCTGGTGTTAACCGCCAAGTCGCGGCGACTCGGCCAACCATAGCGGGTCACCCGCCGGAGTGCGAATCGGGGCGCTCCCGGTGTCACCCGGTCGGCGGCATGATTTGTTGCTCTCGCGAGCATATACAGCAATGGTCCCGATTCGCCAAGATGCCTGTAGAGTGCGGCGCATCGACTAAGAGGACTAGACCACTAAACGGTCGGTGAGCCGCCGGACGACGAGCCGGACTGGGTGTGGGTCTTCGCCCGGGAATGTCAGCAGATGTCCGAAGTTGACATGATTTAGGCTTCAGTCGATCGTCCTGCCGCTGCTCGCGGCCGCTCGCTGTACCGCTCACTTGGGAGGCAGAACCATGACCACTGTGACGTCGCCGCTGACCGGCAAGGTCGTCGGGCTCGCCGGCGTGCCCGACCCGGTGTTCTCCGGCGCGATGGTCGGCCCCGGCACCGCGATCGACCCGGAGCGCCGGCCGACCGAGGCGGTCGCTCCGGTGGACGGCGTCGTCGTCTCCATGCACCCGCACGCGTTCGTCGTGGTGGACGCCGAGGGCCACGGTGTACTGACCCACCTGGGGATCGACACCGTGCAGCTGAACGGCGAGGGCTTCGAGCTGCTGGTCAACAAGGGCGACACGGTGACCCGCGGTCAGGCCGTCATCAAGTGGGACCCGGCCGCCGTCGAGGCCGCGGGCAAGTCGCCCATCTCGCCGATCGTGGCGCTGGAGGCGAACGCCGACTCGCTCGGCGACCTGCGGGAGGACGGCGAGGCCGTCTCCGGCGAGGCCCTGTTCAGCTGGAGCTGACCTCTTACTTTGCACACACCCGCCCCGCAGGAGTTGTCGGGGCGGCCCGGCACACAGCGGTTCCCGGCGGGGCCGCTCCTCTCAGCGGAGACAGGTGACATGAAGAAGACGCTGCGCGGCGTGGGTGTCAGCCACGGGGTCGCGATCGGCCAGGTGCGGCACATGGGGACGGCGGTGCTGGAGCCCCCGGCCACCCAGATCCCGACCGAGGACGCCCCCCGCGAGCAGGCCCGTGCCCAGGCCGCCGTCGAGGCGGTCGCCGCGGACCTGATCGCCCGTGGCAACCTGGCCGGTGGCGAGGCGCAGGCCGTCCTGGAGGCCCAGGCGCTGATGGCTCAGGATCCGGAGCTGATGGCCGACGTGTCCCGCCGGATCGCCGTCGGCAGCAGCGCCGAGCGCGGTGTGTACGACGCCTTCGCCGCCTACCGGGCCCTGCTCGCCTCCGCCGGCGACTACCTGGCCGGGCGGGTCGCCGACCTGGACGACGTCCGCAACCGCATCGTGGCCCGGCTGCTGGGCGTGCCGATGCCGGGTGTGCCGGACAGCGACGAGCCGTACGTGCTGTTCGCGCGGGACCTGGCGCCGGCCGACACCGCGCTGCTCGACCCGACGCTGGTGCTCGGCTTCGTGACCGAGGAGGGCGGGCCGACCAGCCACAGCGCCATCCTGGCGCGGGCGTTGGGCGTGCCGGCCGTGGTCGCGCTGCCCGCTGCGACGGACGTCGCCGAGGGCACCGTCGTCGCCGTGGACGGCAGCTCCGGTGACGTGCTGCTGGACCCCTCGCAGGAGAAGCAGGACGAGCTGCGGGCGGTCGCCGCCCAGCGCAAGGCCGCGCTGGCCGCGTCCTCCGGCCCGGGGCAGACCTCCGACGGGCACCGCGTGCCGCTGCTGGCCAACGTGGGCGGCCCGGCGGACGTGCCGGCCGCGCTGGAGAACGGCGCCGAGGGCGTCGGCCTGTTCCGGACCGAGTTCCTCTTCCTGGACGACTCCGCGAAGGCGCCCACCGAGGAGAAGCAGGTCGAGGCGTACCGCAAGGTGCTGGAGGCGTTCCCGGAGGGCCGGGTCGTGGTCCGGGCGCTGGACGCGGGCGCGGACAAGCCGCTGGACTTCCTCACCCCGGCCGACGAGCCGAACCCGGCGCTGGGCGTGCGCGGTCTGCGCACCCTGCTGGAGCACCCGGAGGTGCTGCGGACGCAGCTGCGGGCGCTGGCCAGGGCCGCCGAGGGCCTGCCGGTGCACCTTGAGGTGATGGCCCCGATGGTGGCCGACCGCAAGGACGCCAAGGACTTCGCCCAGGCGTGTCGCGAGGCGGGGCTGGAGGCCAAGTTCGGCGCGATGGTGGAGATCCCGTCGGCCGCGCTGCGGGCCCGGTCGATCCTCCAGGAGGTCGAGTTCCTCTCGCTGGGGACCAACGACCTCGCGCAGTACACCTTCGCCGCCGACCGTCAGGTGGGCGCGCTGGCCCGGCTGCAGGACCCGTGGCAGCCGGCGCTGCTGGACCTGATCGCCGCGGCCGCCGAGGCGGCGCAGGCCACCGGCAAGAGCTGCGGCGTCTGCGGTGAGGCGGCCGCCGACCCGCTGCTGGCCGTGGTGCTGACCGGTCTGGGCGTCACCAGCCTCTCGATGGGCTCGGCCTCGATCCCCTACGTGCGGTCGACGCTGGCCAAGTACACGCTGGCGCAGTGCCGCCGGGCGGCCGAGGCGGCCCGGGCGACGGACAGCGCCGAGGAGGCGCGGGCCGCCGCACAGCAGGTGCTGTCGGGCGAGTAGGACAGGTGAACAGCAGGAAGGGGTGCTCCCACCGGGCCGGTGGGAGCACCCCTTCGGCGTGTCCGGTCAGGCGGGGCTCTGCCGGTCGCGGCGAAGCTGCTCGAAGAAGCGCAGGTGGTCGATGTCGTCGACGGAGCCGGGGTTGACGGCCTGCTCCAGCGGGGTGCCGGAGAGGATCCGCTTGACCGGGACCTCGATGCGCTTGCCGGTGAGGGTGTGCGGGAGGCCGCGCACCGCGATGACCTCGTCGGGGACGTGGCGCGGGGAGAGTTCGGTGCGCAGCGAGGTGCGGATGCGGCCGATCAGCCCCTCGTCGAGCTCGGCGCCGGGGGCGAGGACGACGAACAGCGGCATCCAGTAGCCGCCGTCGGGCTCCTCCAGGCCGATGACCAGGGATTCGGCGATCTCGGGGAGGCGCTCGACGACCTCGTAGATGTCCGAGGAGCCCATCCGGACGCCCTGGCGGTTGAGCGTGGAGTCGGAGCGGCCGTGGATGACGACGGTGCCGCGGGAGGTGACGGTGATCCAGTCACCGTGGCGCCAGACGCCGGGATACATGTCGAAGTAGCTGTCGTGGTACCGGGTGCCCTCGGGGTCGTTCCAGAAGCCGGTGGGCATGGACGGGATGGGCTTGGTGACGACGAGTTCGCCGACGGTGTCGGTGTGCGGGTGGCCCTGGACGTCCCAGGACTCGACGGCGGCGCCGAGGCAGGGGGCCTGGATCTCGCCGAGGTGGACGGGCAGGGTGGGAACGCCGCCGACGAAGCAGGAGCAGACGTCGGTGCCGCCGCTGACGGAGGCGAGCCAGACGTCCTCCTTGACCTCCTCGTAGATCCAGCGGAAGCCGTCGGGCGGGAGCGGGGAGCCGGTGGTGCCGATGCAGCGGACGGCGGAGAGGTCGAGGTCGCGGCCGGGGTGCAGCTCGGCCTTGCGGCTGGCGATCACGTAGGCGGCGGAGGTGCCGAGGACGGTGGCGCGGGTGCGGGCGGCGACCGACCAGAGGGCGCCGGTGTCGGGGTGGCCGGGGCTGCCGTCGTAGGTGACGATCGTGGCCCCGACCAGGAGGCCGGCCAGTAGGAAGTTCCACATCATCCAGCCGGTGGAGGTGTACCAGAGGAAGCGGTCCTGGGGGCCGAGGTCGAGGTGGAGGCCGGCCTGCTTGAGGTGTTCGAGCAGGACGCCGCCCTGGCTCTGGACGATGGCCTTGGGCAGGCCGGTGGTGCCGGAGGAGTAGAGCACCCAGAGCGGGTGGTCGAAGGGGACGGCCTCGTAGACCGGCTCGACGTCGTCGGCGACCAGGTCGTCCCAGTGCAGGGCGCCCTCGGGGGCGGGGGCGCCGAGCAGCGGGACGTGGACGACGGTGCGCAGGGTGGGGAGTTCGCGGCGCAGTTCGGCGACGACCTCGGTGCGGTCGTGGTCCTTGCCGCCGTAGTGGTAGCCGTCGACGGCGAAGAGGACGGCGGGTTCGATCTGCTGGAGGCGGTCCAGGACGCTGCGGGCGCCGAAGTCGGGGGCGCAGCTGGTCCAGATCGCGCCGACGGCGGCGGTGGCGAGGAGGGCGACGGCGGCCTGCGGGATGTTGGGCAGGTAGGCGCTGACGCGGTCGCCGGGGCCGATGCCCCGGGCGCGCAGGGCGGCGGCCAACGAGCCGACCTGGCGGCGCAGTTCGGACCAGGTGAGGACGGCCGGCTGCTCGGTGGTCTCGTCGAGGTGCAGGACGGCCGGGCGGTCGGCGTTGGCCGGGTCCTCGGCGGCGCGCAGGGCGTGTTCGGCGTAGTTGAGGCGGGCGCCGGGGAACCAGCGGGCGCCGGGCATGGCGGGGTCGGCGAGGATGGCCTCGGGGGCCTGGGTGAAGCGGACGTCGAACCACTGGGTGATCGCGGTCCAGAAGCGGTCGAGGTCGGCGGTGGACCAGGCGTGCAGGTCGGCGTAGCGCTGGGCGGCCTGCTGGTCGTCGGCGGCCGGGGCGAGCGGGGCGGCCGGGGCGCCGTGGTGTCCGGCGGCCCAGGCCTGGAAGGCCACCAGGCTGGTGGCTGCGGCGCGAGCGGGGTTGGGGCGCCAGAGCGGTTGGTCCTGGGGTGGGGTGCTCACGGTGGTGGTCTCCCGGCCGGTGGTGGGGACGGGAGTGCTTGTGGCAGGCCCGTCCGGTTGGGCTGTCGGTGCAGACCATGCCATGCGAGCGGCCGCCGCGCCAGGGTCCGCCCGGTGGGTGCCGGGCCGGTCAGCGGCCGGAGATCCCGCCGCCGGACTCACCGCTGAACTCGCCGCCGAACCAGGAGCGGGAGACCCGGGTGTGGAAGGGGAAGGCGAGCGGGGTGTCGGGGGCGGCGAGCTGCCAGCCGTCGGTCTCGTCGGTGGGGCGCGAGGGCGGGAGGTCGGCGAGCGGACGGGCCGGGAGCAGGCCGAAGAGGCAGAGGAAGCCTCCCCTGGCGTCGGAGTCGGTGGCGACCAGGGTGATGTCGGCGGCGTCCGCCAGGATGCCGGTCTCCTCGCGCAGTTCGCGCACGCACGCCTGCTGCCAGCTCTCGCCGTAGTCCACGTAGCCGCCGGGGAAGGCGAGTTGGCCGTAGCCGGGCTCGATGGTGCGGCGGATGACGACGAGGGTGGGGTCGGCGTCGGGGCGGGTGACCGGGAGGAGGGTGACCACGACGGGCAGCGGGTTGCGGTAGCTGATCTCGGCGCAGCCGGGGCAGGTGCGGGGCCAGTGGTCGGTGCCGGCCGGGTAGGGCGTGCCGCAGAAGTGGCAGTGGGAGAACGGCTGGTTGACCGCGCGTGTCGGGTCGTCAGTGGTCATGGCCGGATGGTAGCCGGGTGCGCGCGGCTGCCGTCAGCGGAGCTCGCCGTCGCGGGTGGGGCGGAGCAGGGCGGGGTGCAGGAGGCTGGCGTCGCCGGCGTGGTAGGTGCGGGCCCGGGGGCCGCCGCGGGCGCCGCCGCGGGCGGTGGTGGCGCCGGTGCTCTCGACGAAGCCGGGGACGGAGAGGACCTTGCGGTGGAAGTTGCCGGGGTGGAGCTTCTCGTCCCAGACGGCCTCGTAGACGGCGCGCAGGTCGGGGATGGTGAAGTCGTAGGGCAGGAAGGCGGTGGCGAGCGGGCTGTACTCGAGTTTGGCCCGGACGCGGTCGAGGCCGTCGGCGAGGATGCGCGCGTGGTCGAAGGCGAGCGTGCGGGAGGACTGGCCGGTGGGCCCGCCGACACCACCCCCGTGGGTGTCGGCGGGCGCACCGGCGGCTCGGGGTCGGCCGCAGGGCCGTATGCCCAGGTCGAGGTCGGCGACGGGGTGCCAGGTGGCAGCTGCGGCGTCCGTGCCGGCCTGCGGGTCGGGCAGGTCGGGGGCGAAGGCGAGGTAGGCGACGGAGACGACGTGCATGCGCGGGTCTCGCTCGGGGGCGCCGTAGGTGCCGAGCTGTTCGAGGTGGACGCGGCAGAGCGCGGCCTCGACCTCGGAGCCGCCGAGCAGGCCGGTCTCCTCGGCCAGTTCGCGGGCGGCGGCCTCGTCCAGGCTCTCCTCCCCGGCGCGCAGGAAGCCACCGGGCAGGGCCCAGCAGCCCTGGTGGGGCGGGGCGCCGCGCTGGACGAGCAGGACGTGCAGGCCGCCGTGGCGCAAGGTCAGGGCGACCACGTCGACGGTGACGGCGATCGGGGCGTAGGCGCGCGGGTCGTAGGCGGCGAGCCACTCCTGCTCGCTCGCGGGCGTGGTCGGGGGCGGGGTGGACGGGTCGTCCGCTTCCATCACCGGCTCCTCTCCGCGCTCGCCGCCGTACGGGGTGCTGTCGTTCTCTGGCTGAGCACAACGTAGCGATTCCGTTCCCCGGCGGCAAATGGTTTTCCGGGTCCGCGGGGATGCCCGGCTTCTAGGCTGTGACCAGGAACGACCGCGCCCGAGGAGGCCCCATGCCCACTGCTCCCCCGCCGGACTTCGCCGCGGCGCTGGCGGCCGGTCCGCTGGTGCTGGACGGCGGGATGTCGAACCAGCTGGCGGCGGCCGGGCACGACCTCCTCGACGAGCTGTGGTCGGCGCGGCTGCTGGCGGACGCGCCGGAGGCGGTGGTGGCGGCGCACCGGGCGTACTTCGCGGCCGGTGCGGACGTCGCCATCACGGCGAGCTACCAGGCGAGCTTCGAGGGCTTCGCCCGGCGCGGAACGGGCCGGGCCCAGGCCGCGCGGCTGCTGGCGCGCAGCGTGGAGCTGGCCCGGGAGGCGGCGCGGGCCGAGCCGGGCGGGCGGCGGCGCTGGGTGGCGGCGTCGGTGGGGCCGTACGGGGCGGTGCTGGCGGACGGTTCGGAGTACCGGGGCCGGTACGGGCTGAGCACCGCGGAACTGGTGGCCTTCCACCGGCCGCGACTGGAGGCGCTGGCGGCGGCCGGGCCGGACGTGCTGGCGCTGGAGACGGTGCCGGACGCGGACGAGGCGCGGGCGCTGCTGGAGCTGGTGCGCGAGCTGGGCGTGCCGGCCTGGCTGTCGTTCAGCGTGGCGGGCGACCGGACCGGGGCGGGCCAGCCGCTGGCGGAGGCGTTCGCGCTGGCGGCCGAGGTGGACGAGGTGCTGGCGGTGGGCGTGAACTGCTGCACCCCGCAGGACGCGGACCGGGCGGTGGCGCTGGCGGCCGAGGTGACCGGCAAGCCGGTGGTGGTGTACCCGAACAGCGGGGAGGAGTGGGACGCCGCGCGCCGGGACTGGCGCGGCGAGCCGACGTTCCGCTCGGCCCGGGTGGGCGGCTGGCTGGCGGGCGGCGCACGGCTGGTGGGCGGCTGCTGCCGGGTGGGGCCGGACGGGATCGCCGCGCTGGCGGCGGAGGTCGCGGTGCGGCGGGGGCGCTCGAACGGCGTCGAGGAGTGAGGGACGTCCGGGGGTGAGCGGCGCGGCGGGTCGGCGGGCGGGCGGAGGTTAACAAACGGCCGAGCGCGGGTTACCGAGGGGGAAGGTGCACGGACCGGCGACGGCCTGGCAGACTCGTCCCGTTACCACCGCGGTCGACAATGTCGACCGCCTGTCAGCGCGGAGGTCCCCATGCCCGGCCCGATCCAGTCGCTCTCCCGGGCCGCCGCGATCTTGCGCCTGCTGGCCGGCGGTGAGCGCCGCCTGGGCCTGTCCGAGGTCGCGACGTCGCTGGACCTCGCCAAGGGCACCGCGCACGGCATCCTGCGCACGCTCCAGCAGGAGGGGTTCGTCGAGCAGGACCCGGAGAGCGGCAAGTACCAGCTGGGCGCCGAACTGCTGCGGCTGGGGCAGAGCTACCTGGACGTGCACGAGCTGCGGGCACGGGCGCTGGTCTGGGCGGACGACCTGGCCCGGGCGGCCGGCGAGACCGTCTACCTGGGGGTGCTGCACCAGCAGGGCGTGCTGGTCGTGCACCACGTCTTCCGGCCGGACGACACTCGGCAGGTGCTGGAGGTCGGCTCGATGCAGCCGCTGCACAGCACCGCTCTGGGCAAGGTGCTGGTGGCCTACGACCCGGTCGCGCGCGGCGAGTTGGGCGACGGGCCGTACGAGTCGTACACCCTGCGGACGCTGACCGAGGCGGCCGACGTGGACGCCGAGTGCGCGCTGATCCGCGAGCGCGGCTGGACGGACTCGATCGAGGAGACCTGGGAGGGCGTGGCCTCGATCGGCGCGCTGATCCAGGACCGGCGGCGCAACCCGGTGGGCGCGGTGTGCATCAGCGGCCCGGTGGAGCGGGTCTGCGAGGACGGCTTCGTTAAGCCGTCGCTGGTGGCCTCGGTGCGCAGCGCGGCACGGGCGATCTCCCGCGATCTGGGCGCCGGGCGCTTCTGAAACCCGAGGCCGCGCCGGCGGCCACATCGTCACGCTGAGGCGCGGACGGGCATCGGCCTGTCCGCGCCTTGGCGTTTTGCCCTGGTTTGGCCCGCTCCGCTGGGTAACTTCGGGGGAAGGGTCACAGCTCCGTAACCCTGCCTTGACGTGAGGGCAACCAGGGGAGGAAGCTTCCGCATAACGGTCGACATTGTCGAACGATGGCCGGGAAGATCACTCCCCCGATGCGCTCACCCGCACAACGATCGGCCGGCCGCCCCCACCCACACCTCCGGGCCATATGGACAAGGGAGTCTTTGTGTCCGCGTTCTCCAACGGCGACGTCTTCGTCGGCGAAACCCTCGGCACCGCCGCCCTGATACTTCTCGGTGGCGGCGTCTGCGCCGCCGTGACCCTCAAGAAGTCGAAGGCCCTCAACGCCGGCTGGCTGGCGATCACCTTCGGCTGGGGCTTCGCGGTCCTGATCGCCGCGTACATCTCGGCTCCGAAGTCCGGCGCCCACCTCAACCCGGCCGTCACCGTCGCGCTCGCCATCAAGAGCGGTGACTGGAGCCAGGTGCCGCTCTACCTCGGCTCCCAGTTCCTCGGCGCGATGATCGGCGCCGTGCTGGTCTGGCTCACCTACCTCGGCCAGTTCCAGGCCAACGAGGAACCCACCCTCGGCATCTTCTCGACCGGGCCCGAGATCCGGAACCCGATCCAGAACGTCGTCACCGAGGTCATCGGCACCTTCATCCTCTGCATGGCGATCCTCACCCTCGGCAAGAACGACGGTCTGGCCGCCGGCGGCCTCAGCACCCTGATCGTGGCCCTCACGGTCGTCGGCATCGGCCTCTCGCTGGGCGGCCCCACCGGCTACGCGATCAACCCGGTCCGCGACCTCGGCCCGCGCATCGTGCACTCGCTGCTGCCCATCCCGAACAAGGGCGGCTCCGACTGGTCGTACGCCTGGGTGCCGGTCGTCGGCCCGCTGATCGGCGGCGCACTGGCCGGCGGTCTGTACAACGCGATGTTCTGACGGGCCGGGTTCGAACCCGCCGAGCACGGGGACCGACCACTGTGTCGGGCCCACCCACCCCGTAACCCCCGAATCCTGAGCCGAGGACCCTCTGATGACCTCCACTGGCAACTACATCGCCGCGATCGACCAGGGCACCACCTCCAGCCGTTGCATCATCTTCGGCGCCGACGGCCGGATCGTCGCCGTCGACCAGCAGGAGCACCGGCAGATCTTCCCGCAGCCCGGCTACGTCGAGCACGACGCCGCCGAGATCTGGACCCGGGTGCAGTCGGTCGTCCGCGGCGCGCTGGAGAAGGCCGGCCTGACCAAGGACGACATCCGCGCGATCGGCATCACCAACCAGCGCGAGACCACCGTCCTGTGGGACAAGAACACCGGCGAGCCGGTCCACAACGCGCTGGTGTGGCAGGACACCCGCACCGAGGGCCTCTGCCGCGAGCTCGGCCGCAACGTCGGCCAGGACCGCTTCCGCCGCGAGACCGGCCTCCCGCTCGCCAGCTACTTTGCCGGCCCGAAGATCCGCTGGCTGCTGGACAACGTCGAGGGCCTGCGCGAGCGCGCCGAGGCCGGCGACATCCTGTTTGGCACCATGGACACCTGGGTGATCTGGAACCTCACCGGCGGTGTCAACGGCGGCAAGCACGTCACCGACGTCACCAACGCCAGCCGCACCATGCTGATGAACCTGCACACCCTGCAGTGGGACGAGAAGATCGCCGAATCGATCGGCGTGCCGATGGCCGTCCTGCCGGAGATCCGCTCCTCCGCCGAGGTCTACGGCGAGGCCGTCGGCGACCTGGCCGGCGTCCCGGTCGCCTCCGCGCTCGGCGACCAGCAGGCCGCGCTGTTCGGCCAGACCTGCTTCGACGAGGGCGAGGCCAAGTCCACCTACGGCACCGGCACCTTCCTGCTGCTCAACACCGGCGAGAAGATCGTCAACTCGTACCACGGCCTGCTGACCACCGTCGGCTACCGGATCGGCGACCAGGCCCCGGTCTACGCCCTGGAAGGCTCGATCGCCGTCACCGGCTCGCTCGTCCAGTGGCTGCGCGACCAGCTCGGCATCATCTCCACCGCCGCCGAGATCGAGACCCTCGCCAACACCGTCGAGGACAACGGCGGCGCCTACTTCGTCCCGGCCTTCTCCGGCCTGTTCGCCCCGTACTGGCGTTCCGACGCCCGCGGCGTGATCGCCGGCCTGACCCGGTACGTCACCAAGGGCCACCTGGCCCGGGCCGTCCTGGAGGCCACCGCCTGGCAGACCCGCGAGGTCGTCGACGCCATGCAGAAGGACTCCGGCGTCGAGCTCACCGCCCTCAAGGTCGACGGCGGCATGACCAGCAACAACCTGCTCATGCAGAACATCGCCGACGTCCTGGACGCCCCGGTCGAGCGCCCGTACGTGGCCGAGACCACCGCCCTCGGCGCCGCCTACGCGGCCGGACTCGCCGTCGGCTTCTGGAACGACCTCGACACCCTGCGGGCCAACTGGCACCGCGCCGCCGAATGGACCCCGCGCATGGACGAGGCCACCCGGGAGCGCGAGTACAAGAAGTGGCTCAAGGCCGTGGAGCGCACCATGGGGTGGGTGGAGGAAGAAGAGACCGACTGACCGACAAGCCGGTCGGGGCCCCGAGCCCCGACCGGCCGCCCGCCGTTCCGGCAGCGGGTGTCACCGCGTTTCACCGGCCCGCCGCACCGGGCCGACCGGCCTCTCAGCAGAGGCCGCACCGCACACGAGAGGAGTAACGGCGCCGCCTGACCCGCGCGCCGTACACAACCACCATGGCAACCATCCCGACCCTGGGCGCCGAGCGCACCGCCGGCCACACCGCCTCCCGCGCCGAGACCCGTGAGCTGCTCGGCAAGGCCACCTACGACCTGCTGGTGATCGGGGGCGGCATCCTCGGCACGGCCGTCGCCTGGACCGCCTCCCAGGCCGGACTCAAGGTCGCCATGGTCGACGGCGGCGACTTCGCCGGCGCCACCTCCAGCGCTTCCTCCAAGCTCGTCCACGGCGGTCTGCGCTACCTGCAGACCGGCGCGGTCAAGCTCGTCGCCGAGAACCACAAGGAGCGCCGCGCGCTCGCCACCGACGTCGCGCCGCACCTGGTCAACCCGCTGACCTTCTTCGTGCCGGTCTACAAGGGCGGCCCGCACAGCGCGCCCAAGCTCGGCGCCGGCGTCTTCCTGTACTCCGCGCTGTCCGCCTTCCGTGACGGCATGGGCCGGGTCTCCACCGCCGCGCACGCCGCCCAGCAGGTGCCCGCGCTGCGCACCGAGGGACTGCGCTCGGTGGCCGTCTACGGCGACCACCAGATGAACGACTCGCGCGTCGCCGTGATGACCGTGCGCGCCGCCGTCGACGCCGGCGCCGTGGTGCTCAACCACGCCGAGGTCACCGGCCTGCGCTTCACCGCCGGCCGGGTCACCGGCGCCGAGCTGCGCGACCGCCTGGACGGCACCGAGTTCGGCATCGACGCCCGCCTGGTGCTCAACGCCACCGGCCCGTGGGTGGACCACCTGCGCAAGATGGAGGACGCCGGCGCCGCGCCGTCGATCCGCCTCTCCAAGGGCGCGCACGTCGTCGTCAAGCGCCGCTCGCCGTGGCGCGCCGCGCTGACCATCCCGATCGACAAGTACCGCGTCTCCTTCGCCATCCCGTGGGAGGACCACGTCCTGCTCGGCACCACCGACGAGGAGTACACCGGCGACCCGAAGGACGTCCGGGCCACCGAGGCGGACATCGACCAGATCATGGGCGAGGCCGCGCACGCCATCCGTGACGAGCACCTCGACCGCGACCTGATCACCTACTCCTTCGCCGGCCTGCGGGTGCTGCCCGGCGGCCCGGGCGACACCGCCGCCGCCAAGCGCGAGACGGTCGTCACCGAGGGCAAGGGCGGCATGCTGTCGGTCGCCGGCGGCAAGTGGACCACCTACCGCCACATCGGCCGCACCGTGCTGGAGAAGCTGGCGCACGTGCCCGGCACCAGCCTCGGCGAGGACATGTCCCCGATCGCGGCGACCGTACCGCTGCCGGGCGTCGGCGCGCCGAACGCCGTCGCGCACCGGCTGCTGATCGACCGCGACCCGGGCTCCCGGATGGAGCCGCTGGTGGCCAAGCACCTGGCCAGCCACTACGGCACGCTGTCCTTCGAGATCGCCCGCATGATCGACGAGAACCCGGAGCTGGGCCGGCCGATCCACGAGGACGGCCCGGACGTCTGGGCGCAGGTCGCCTACGCGGCCGACAGCGAGTGGGCGTACACGGCGGACGACGTGCTGCGGCGCCGCACCACGATGACCGTGCGCGGGCTGGACACGCCGGAGATCCGGGACGAGGTCGAGGCCTTCCTCGCGAAGCGCGGAACCAAGTAAGCACAGCCTCGCGAAGCGCGGAACCAAGTAAGCACAGCCAGCTGGGCAGAGCCTCGCGAAGGGCGGGCACCCGGGTTCTCCGGGTGCCCGCCCTTCGTGCGCCCGGCTCGCGGGCGGGGTACGAAGGGGCTCCCGGCCGGCCGCTCAGATCGGCGTGCCCGCCTTGATGACGTGGCGGAGGCGGCGGTCGGGGCGGGTGAGGACGGTGAGGTCGGCGAGCGGGTCGCCGTCGACGAGGAGGAGGTCGGCGTGGGCACCCGGGGCGAGGGTGCCGATCCGGCCCTCCAGGCCGAGCGGGCGGCGGTCGTGGTGGCCGAGCGGAGCACGTCGGCGGCGGGCTGGACCCGGCCGCCGTCCTGGAACGGGCGCTGCCCGAGCTGGTACCGCCGCCCGCCACCGCCCGGCAGACCGCCGAGGTGGTCCTGGCCGCGCGCGGGGGCTGCTGGCCCGGACGGCGGCGGGCGGCGCGGCCGCGGAGGACCTGCTGGACGCGACGGCGGCCGTGCTGTCGGGGCTGCTGGGCTGAGTCACGGTCGTCGGACACGCCCGAGGGGCGGCACCCGTACGGGTGCCGCCCCTCGGCGGATGTCGGCGGCGGCGCCGGGCGCCGTCCGGCCTAGATGATCAGGCTGAGCGGCATGATCAGGGCGATGGCGACGACCGAGATCACCGTCTCCATCACCGACCAGGACTTCAGCGTCTGCCCGACGCTCATCCCGAAGTACTCCTTCACCAGCCAGAAGCCGGCGTCGTTGACGTGCGACAGGAAGAGCGAGCCGGCGCCGATCGCCAGGACCAGCAGGGCCGCGTGGGTGGAGGACATGTCGGCGGCGAGCGGGGCGACGATCCCGGCGGCGGTGATGGTGGCGACCGTCGCCGAGCCGGTGGCCAGGCGGATCAGCACCGCGATCAGCCAGCCGAGCAGCAGCGCCGAGATGTGCCACTTGCCGGACCACTCGCTCACCGCGTTGCCGACGCCCACGTCGATCAGGGTCTGCTTGAAGCCGCCGCCGGCGCCGACGATGAACACGATGCCGGCGATCGGGCCGAGCGACTTGCCGACGGTGTCGGAGATCCGGGCCTTGTCGAAGCCGGCCGCCTTGCCGAGGGTCAGCATGCCGAGCAGGGTCGCGGCGAGCAGTGCGATCAGCGGCGAGCCGATGAAGTCGAAGACCCGCTGGGCCATCGCCTTCGGGTTGTCGACCACCACGTCGGTCAGGGCCTTGCCGAGCATCAGCACGACCGGCAGCAGGATCGTCGCCAGCACCGCGCCGAAGGACGGCGTGTGCTCGGGCCTGGTGGTCTCCTCGGGGGCGGTGGCCTTCGGGATCTCCAGCGGGCCGACCCAGCGCTCGGCCAGCCGGGAGAACAGCGGGCCGGCCACGATCAGGGTGGGCACCGCGATCAGCAGGCCGAGCGCCAGGGTGATGCCGAGGTCCGCCTTCAGGGCGTCGACGGCGACCAGCGGGCCCGGGTGCGGGGGCACCAGGCCGTGCAGCACGGACAGGCCGGCCAGCGCGGGGATGCCGATCCGCATCAGCGGCACGTTGCCGCGGCGGGCGACCAGCAGCACGATCGGGATCAGCAGGACGACGCCGACCTCGAAGAACAGCGGCAGGCCGAGGACGGCGGCGATCAGCGCCATCGCCCAGGGCAGCGCCTTGTTGCCCGACCGGGCCAGCACGGTGTCCGCGATGATGTTGGCGCCGCCGGAGTCGGCGAGCAGCTTGCCGAGCATCGCGCCCAGCCCGATCAGCAGGCCGACGCCGGCCACGGTGGAACCGAAGCCCGTGGAGAAGCTGTTGAGCAGCTTGTCGAACGGGGCGCCCGCGACGGCGGCCAGCAGGCCGGAGCCGAGCGTGAGGGCGAGGAAGGGGTGCAGCTTCAGCTTGGTGATCAGTAGGACGATCACACCGATGCTGAGCAGGACCGCGATCAGCAGCTGGGAGTCGCTGCTGGTGTGCGGCAGGGCCGGTGGGGCGGCCGCGAGCAGAGTGGGGGCAATACTCACGCGAGGTCTCCATTGACCGGCCGCAGCAGCGCCACGGCCATCTCGACGAGTTCTTCGGGGGACGGACCGACGTCCAGGACGGCGCCGCGCTCGTGCGCGCCCAGGGGTTCCAGGGCGGCGTACTGCGAGTCGAGCAGCGACGGCGGCATGAAGTGGCCGGTGCGGTGGGCGAGCCGGTCCTCGACCAGCTCGTGACCGCCGCTGAGGTGCAGGAAGTAGGCGCCCGGGCAGGCCGCGCGCAGGGTGTCGCGGTAGCGGTGCTTCAGCGCCGAGCAGGTGACCACGCCGCCGGTGCCGTCCTCGGCCCGCTCCTTGAGCCAGGCGCCGAGGGCGCGCAGCCAGGGGGCGCGGTCCTCGTCGTCCAGCGGGATGCCGGCCGACATCTTGGCGATGTTGGCCGCCGGGTGGAAGTCGTCCGCCTCCGCGTAGGGGAGATCGAGGCGTTCGGCCAGCAGGCGGGCCAGGGTGGTCTTGCCGACACCGGAGACGCCCATCACCACGATGGTGAGAGGGGTGTCCGGGAGGTCGTGGTTCTCGACGCTGAGAGCCATGGGTGGTGCTCCTTCGTTGCCTGGCCGCCACTATCGCCTCAAAGATATGACGTATTCAAGTGGCGGAAACCAAATCGTCATACTTTTTGGCTGTGGGGTAGATCGCAGGGCGCAGGACCCGGTACGCGCCGGTGGTGGCGGCGGGGTGGGCGTCTACGCTGGGCGGATGGAGATCCAGGGGCTGCCCGGTCGGCTGCTTGACGAGCTCGGGCCGGCGATCGCGTCGGGGGAGATTCCCGAGGGCGCGGTGCTGCGCGGCGAGGAGCTGGAGGAGCGGTTCGGGGTGTCCCGGACGGTCGTCCGGGAGGCGGTGCGGATCCTGGAGGGGATGCGCCTGGTGGCGTCCCGGCGGCGGGTCGGGATCACCGTGCAGCCCAGGTCGCTCTGGGACGTCTTCGACCCGCTGGTGATCCGCTGGCGGCTGGCCGGCGCGGACCGCTCGGCCCAGCTGCGCTCGCTCGGCTCGCTGCGGGTGGCCGTCGAGCCGGCCGCGGCCGCGCTCGCCGCGGTGCACGCGAGCGACGACGACCGGCGCCAACTCGGCTCGCTGGCCGTTGAGTTGACCGTCTCGGCGCGGGCCGCCGACCTCACCACCTTCCTCCGGCACGACATCGACTTCCACGCCACCGTGCTGCGCGCCTCCGGCAACGAGATGTTCGCCCACCTCGGCGACACCGTGGGGGCGGTGCTCACCGGGCGGACCGAGTACCATCTGATGCCCCATCAGCCGGAGCCGTACGCGATCCGGCTGCACCGCGAAGTCGCCGACGCGATCTGCGCGGGGGACGCCGTCCAGGCCGAGCAGGCCATGCGGACGATCGTGGCGGGCGCCCTGGAGGAGCTCAACCAGCAGTTGGGCTGACCTCCCCCGGCGGCGGGCCGCCCGCTGCCGGCTGCCCGGATCACGCGCTTTGACGGCAGTTCGGTGGATTCGGACGCATAGTCCTGGTTCGACGGGGCAGAGTGAGGCGAGGGGGCGCTTTTCGCGTGCGCCCGTCCCGTGTCCGCCGCCGAGTCCGCGCCTGGGGGTCGATCGATGTCCGTGCCACGCCGCCGTCGCCGCCTGCCCGACGAGGTGCGCGCCGCCGCCGTCCGGGCGGTGCTCTGCCTGTCCTTCACGCTGGTCGGCGTGGTCGTCGCCACGCTCGCCTCGTACGCGGACAGTTGGCTGATGACGCCGGCGCTGATGGCGATGGGGCTCGGGGTGTTCGGCACGATGTGGTGCCTGCTGGAGATCCTGATCTCGCGCCAGGTCGCCGCCCAGCGGCAGCGCGCGCCCGGCTCCGCGCACCCGATGGCGGGCAGCCGGGCGCCCGACCCGCTGGCCGCCCGGCCGCTCCCCCGCCCCGGCGGGCCGCAGCGTCAGCCGCGGCTGCCGGCCGCGTAGGACACCCGCGGCCGGCGCCGCGGGTCAGTCCTCCGGGACGGCCCGGTAGTGGGTGGTGAGCCGGCCCGTGTCGTCCAGGACGTGGAAGGCGAGCATCGGCGGCTGGGTGAAGGAGATGCCGGGCCCACCCTCGCAGGGCAGCGTGACGGTGGAGACCACCCCCGGGGCGACCAGCAGGGGCAGTCCGGCGAAGGTGGTGGCGGCGCCGGTGTGGGAGTGGCCGCAGAGCAGGCCAGCCACCCGCGGGTGCCGGGCCAGCACCGCGCCGAGCGCCTCCTCGCCGAACTGGCGGATCGGGTCGACGTTCGGCAGGTGCAGGACGGCCGGCGGGTGGTGGAAGGCCACCAGCGCGGGCAGGTCGGCGCGGCCGGCCGCCAGTTCGGCGTCCAGCCAGGCCAGCGTCTCCTCGTCCAGCAGGCCGTCGTCGCGGCCCGGGATCGAGGAGTCCAGCATCAGCACGTCGGCGCCGGGCAGTTGGTGCAGCCGGTTGACCGGGCCGTCCACGGGGGCCTCGCCGAGCAGCACCTCCCGGTAGGGCGCCCGGCGGTCGTGGTTGCCGGGGCAAGTGAGCACCGGGTACCGGGAGTCCAGCACCTTGGCCACCTGCTCGTACTCGGCGGCCAGGCCGTGGTCGGCGAGGTCCCCGGTGACGAGCACGGCGTCCAGCGGGCCGGGCAGGGCGTCGAGGTACGCCATCGCCTGCCCGGCCCGCCGCAGGGCGCGCCTGCCGCCGTCCCGGCGGTGCTCCTGCCCGAGGTGGATGTCACTGAAGTGCGCGATCGTCAGCATGGACGCCACGCTAGTCAGTTGCGGACTGCACCGGAACCTCGGCCGGACGCTTGAACATCCGGGTGGCGGTGATCTCGCCGTGGATGGCCGGGCCGTCCGGGTCCTGCGGGGCGGGCAGGCCGGGGCGCAGGTGCTCCTCGACCGAGATGTACTTGAGGCCCGCCCGCAGGTCGGCGTCGTTGCGCAGCCGGATGACCAGCGGGAACTCGGCGAGCGCGGTGGTGTCGAACAGACCGGTGGTGTAGATCAGTTGGACGCCGAGCGCATCGGCCACGGCCCGCTGGAGCTCCAGCAGGTAGGTGGCGTTCGCGCGGCCGATCGGGTTGTCCAGGAACAGCGTGCCGGCGTGCCGCAGCTGGGACTGGCCGCGGTCGTTGGCGCGCAGCGCGGCCATCGTGCAGTACAGCGCGATGGCGGCGGTGAGCAGCTGGCCGCCGGAGAAGACGTCGGACATCTGGCCGACGCCGACCCGCTCGGCGCGCAGCACCGCGTCCGGCTTGAGGATCTCGACGCTGACGCCCTTCGGGCCGATCGCGGCGGCGACCCCGCGCAGCAGCAGGGACATGCCGTCGCGGCGCAGGTCGCTGTTCTTGCGGACGGCGGCGCGGGTGGCCTCGTCGATGACCTCGCCGAGGCGCTCGACCAGGGTGGCGTGGTCCGGGTCCTCGAAGCGGATCCGCAGGAACTCCTGGCCGGACCACTCCCCCAGGCCCTCGGGCAGCCGGGAGAGCCGCTGGGCGGCGCGCAGGGTGGTGAGCGAGGACTCGACCAGGCCGCGCAGGCGGTCGACGATCGAGCCGCGGTTGCGCTCCAGCTGGGCGAGTTCGTCGGTCAGCACGCGCAGCCGGGGCGCGAAGGCGGCGGCCCAGGCGGCGGCGTGCTCGGGCAGCGCGGCGGCGGGCAGTTCGCGGATCTGCTGGCGGGCGGGAGTGCGAACGGCCTCGTAGCGGGCGGCGTTGGCGTGCCGGACGAGGGCGTCGGAGGCGTCGCGGACGGCGAGTTCGGCGGAGGACAGCTCGCCGGCGGCGGTGCGCAGGGCGCGGCGGGCCTCGGCGGCGGTGCCGCGTGCCTCCGGCAGCGAGCCGAGGTAGGGCTCGACGGACTGGCCGTCGTCCTCCTGCTGCTCGCGCAGGCCGTCGCGCAGCTGGCCGGCGATTTCGTCGAAGTCGGCGGCGGCCGACTGGGCGGCGTCGAAGGTGCGTTGCAGGTCGGCGTGCGCGGTGCGGGCGGCGTCCAGGGCCTCCCGGCGCTCGGCGAGCCGGCTGGTGGCGGTGCGCAGCAGGACCTGGGCGTGCTCGGGGTCGGCGGGGACGAGGTCCTCGGGCAGTTCGGTGTGCGCCTCGCCGTCGGCGGGGGCGGAGCGCTCGGCCTCGCCGCGCAGGCGTCCGAGCTGCTCGCTGGCGGCGGCGGAGCGGGCCTCGATGGTGGCGACCAGGTCCTCGGCGCGGGCGGCCGCGGCCTGGCGGGCCGGGCCGTCGGCGCCGTCGGGGCTGCCGAGGAGTTCCTCGGCGCGGGTGCGGACCTTGTTGGTGAGGCGGTCGAGTTCGGTCGCGGCGGCGGCCTCGTCACCCTCGGCGCGGGCCTGCTCGGCGCGCAGGTCGGCGCCGACGCCGACCTTCTCGTACAGCTGGGAGGCGGCGCGGTAGGCCTCGCGCAGGGCGGGCAGTGCGGCGGGGGCGGTCTCGGAGGGCTCGTCGGCCTGCTCGGCGGCGGGGATCTCGGCGCGTTCGGCGCGCACGGTACGGGCGGTGCGGCGGGCGTCGTCGGCGGCGCGCTGGGCGGCGCGGCGGTCCTCGTCGCAGGTGCGGGCGCGTTCGGCGCAGACGGCCTGGCGGCGGTCGCACTCGGCGGCGTCCTCGGCGAGTTCGCGCTGGCGGCGGGCCCAGTTGGCGCGCTCGCGCAGCCGGAAGGCGAGGCCGGAGAGGGCGTCGGCGCGGCGGCGGGCGCGCTGGGCGGCCTCGCGGTGCTCCTCGTGGGCGGCGGCCGCGGCGGCGTGGTCGGTCTCGGCCTCGTCGTGGTCGGCGCGCAGGGTGGCCAGGGCGGCGGCGGCCTGCTCGGCGTGCTCGCGGGCGGCCTCGGCGGCGGCGGCGAGTTCGGCGAGGGTGCCGGGCGGGCAGCTGGCGTGCCAGGAGGCGAGGCGGGCGGCGAGGGCGCGGTCGGCACCGAGGCGGGCGGCGAGTTCGCGGATGTGCTCCTCGCGGGCGCCCGCCCGGGCGCGCAGTTCGCGGCGCTCGTCGTCGGCGGCGGACTCGTCGTGCATGGCCGGGTTCGGCGGCACCAGGAAGAACGCGGGCTGGTCGGTGATCGGGGCGATCAGGGAGGCGGCGGCGCCGACGGCGACGGTGGAGCGGGGCAGCAGGGCGGCGGCCTGCAAGGCCTCGCGGGCCCGCTCCAGCGAGGCGGGGTCGGTGACGACGACGCCGTCGACGAGTTCGGGGCGGGCGGCGAGGATCGCCTCGTGGTCGGCCGGGTCGACGGACTGGGCGAGGTAGCGCCAGCCCGGCAGGGCGGGGATGCCGTGCTCGGCGAGGTACTCGACGGTGGCCAGGACGTCCGGGCCGGGCGGCAGCAGTCCGCCGTCGCCGAGGGCGGCGAGGATGCGGGAGTCGTCGGCGGCGGCGGTGCGCAGGTCGAACAGGGTGCGTTCGGCCGTGGCGATGGACTCGTCGAGGAGTTCGCGCAGGTACTCGGCGTTGCGGTCGAGGACGGCGGGGGTGAGGAAGCCGGCGTCCTCCTCGGCCCCTGACCCGTCGTCGCTCCAGTCGGTGGGTGCGGGGGTCAGGGAGAGCAGGTCGGAGAGGCGCTGCTCGGTGGCGAGCAGGGCGGCGGTGCGCTGCTCGGCGGCGAGGGCCCGGGCGGCGGCCGTGCGGGCGTCGCCGGCGCGTTCGGCGGCGAGTTCGGCGCGGCCGGTGGCGGCGGCGGCCTCGCGCAGCCTGGCGGCGCAGGCCTCGGCGGTCGTACGGGCCTGGGCGAGGGCGGCGCCGGCGGCCTTCTCGACGTCGGCGGCGTGCAGGGCGGCGCGGGCCGGGTCGACGTCACCGTCGGCGTCGATGAAGCCGGCCTCGACGGCGGCGGCGGTCTCCTGCTCGACCTCGGCGAGGCGCTGGCGCAGGTGGTCGACCTCGCTGCGGGCCTTCTGGGCGGCGGTGGCGGCCTCGGTGGCGTCGGACTGGGCCTTGGCGCCGTCGTCCTGGAGCTCGCAGGCGCGCTGCTCCTCGGTATCGGCGCGGGCCTCGGCGGCCGCGGCGGCGGCCTCCAGGGCGCGGGCCAGGGCGGTGGCGGCGCGGGCGCGGGCAGCGAGCGCGGGGGCGGCGTCGAGTTCGGCCTCGCGGATGGCGGCGGCGACCCGGGTGACCCGGTCGGCGGCGGCGCGCTGGCGCAGGACGGTCTCGGCGGCCTGCCAGGCAGCGTGCAGGGTGCGGGCGTCGATGAGTTCGCGGCGCAGCGCGGCGGCCTCGGCGGTGGCCGCCGCGAGGCCCAGGGTGGCGTGCCGGTGGGTGAGTTCGGCGGTGATGAGGGTGTGCCGGGTGCGGTCGGCCTCGGCGGCGGTGACGGCGCCCGCGGCGGCGGCGACCTCGATGGCGAGGTCCTGGGCGCGGTCGCGTTCGGCGGCGGCGCGGGAGGTGAGGGCGTGGGCGAGGCGGCGGGTGCGGCGTTCGGCGGTGCGGTGGGCCTCGCGGACGCTCTCGCGGGCGCCGGTGGCCTCGACGATGCGTTCCAGCAGGTCGAGGGAGCCGGCGGTGAAGTCGCGTTCGGCGGTGAGTTCGGCGCGGCGGCCGAGCTTGGCGGCGAAGCCGTGGACGAGGTCGGCGAGGCCGTCGGTGTCCCGGGTGTCGGTGACGGCGCGCAGCAGCAGGTCGGTGAAGTCACTGTCGTGCTTGACCGCGAAGAGGCCGGCGGCCTCGCCCTCGTCGGCGTTCATCTCGCGCTGGTAGCGGAAGAGTTCGGGGTCGAGGCCGAGTTCGCCGAGGTGCTCGGTCCAGCGGTCGTGACCGTCCTCGAAGACCAGGTCGAGGTGCGGGTGGGCCTTGCCTGCCTCGGTGAGGGCGTCGCGGAAGCCCTTCATGGTGCGGCGGCGGCCGCGGGCCTTCTGGTCGCCGGCCAGGCTGATCCGTTCGGCGACCGGCAGCGAGTCCAGGGTGAGGCCGGGGCCGGGGCGGAAGGAGTACCAGGTCTCGGCGAACTTGCGCGGGTCGGAGGAGACCTGGCGGCCGCGCCACTCGCTGACCTTGCCGACCACGATCAGCTCGCCGGTGACGGTGTGCTGCCACTCCAGCGCGACGTGGCCGCAGTCGTCGGCGAGCAGGAACTTGCGCAGCACGCCGGAGCTGGCGCCGCCGAGGGTGTTGCGGTGGCCGGGGAGCATCACCGAGAAGATCAGCTTGAGCAGGACGGACTTGCCGCCGCCGTTCTCCAGGAAGAGCACGCCGGCCGGGGCGGGGCGGCGGACCGGGCCCTCGGCGTCCTCGCCGAACAGGCCGATCTGCTGCGGGGCCGGGTCGGCGACGGGCTCGCCGACGCCGCGCAGGTCGAGCACCGTGTCGGCGTAGCGGGCGCCGGCCGGGCCGATCGAGTAGAGGCGGACCCGGTTGAGCTCGTACATGTGCGGCGGTTCTCCGTGGCTGGGGGGTGGTCGGGACTCGGGCTCAGAGCGAGTGGAACGGCAGGCCTGCGTCGGCCACCAGTTCGTCGCCGGTGTCCGGCGGCAGCAGGCTGGCGGTGCCGTCGGAGACCGGGACGATGCCGAGGTCGAGCAGTTCGGCCATGGCCGCGCTGCCGGCCAGGTCGCGGACCTGGAGCTGGTAGCGGGCGGTGGTGCGGTAGGTGCCGCCGGCGTCGTCGGAGACCTTCTGCAGGAAGCCGGAGTCGACCAGGAACAGCACGGCCTTGGCGACGATGCCGATGGTGGAGCCGGAGAGCCGGCGGGCGTCCTTGGTGGCGCCGGTGGCGGTGCGCCGGGCCCACACCCGCCAGGCGGCCTCCAGGCCGGGGGCGTCGGACTGCGGGTCGGTGTTGTCGCCCTCGGTCGCGGCCTGCTCCTCCAGGCGGCGGCAGGCCTGGCGGACGAAGGCGTCGACGCCGTTGACGGTGATCCGGCCGAGGTAGCCGTCGTCGGCGAGGTCCTCGGGCCGGGGGAAGGCCATCGCGGCGACGGCGAGGTGGGCCAGGCCGTGCAGGAAGCGGTCGGTGGACTCGGTGGCGGCGCGGCGCGAGTAGTCCCCCATCCGGACGGCGAACACCGAGTCCTCGGCGGCGGCGACGGCCATGCCGGCGCGCGGCGAGACCTCCAGGACGACCAGGCCCATGCCGGTGGCGACGGCGTCGGCGAGCCGGGCGAACGGCGGGTCCTCGCGGTGGCGGCGGACGAGTTCGGCGTACTCGGCGTCGCGGGCGGGGAGCAGCTTGGCCTGGAGGCCGAAGGAGACCAGCCGGGCTGCGTCGGCGACGTCGCCGGGGGTGATCGGGGCGGGGGCCGCGGGTTCGGTCTCGGCCGCCCAGGACGCGTCGTGGTGGGTCGTCACGGGCGGTGCTCCTCGGGGCTGTTGCTGGTACGGGCGATCTGGTGGTGCGTCAAGACGGCGGCTTGGTCAGCCGGCGTCCTTGCGGTCGGCGGCCATGCCGGCCGCGTCGAGCAGGGCGCTGCCGACGATCAGGTCGGCGCCGCCGAACTGCGGGTCGCGCAGCGGGGTGCCGTCGTCCACGGCGAACAGCAGCCGCTCCTCGCCCTGCCGGTAGGCGGTGCCGACCGGCGGGCTGGCCGCGTGGACGGCCAGCAGGGCGACGAGGTACGGCAGCTCCGGGTCCTGCTCGCGGGCCTCGGCGAGCAGGCCGGAGAGCCGGCGGGGGGCGTCGGCGGGCAGGTCGAGCAGGAGCAGCGCGGCCTCCAGCTGGGCTTCGGAGAAGCGGCTGTCGTCCGGGGTGGCGACCAGGTCCGGGTCGGGCAGTTCGGCGCCGAGGTGCTCGCGCTCGACCGGCGGGGTGAGCAGCAGGTCGACCAGGTCGACGACCCGGACGGAGACGGGGGTGCGCAGGCCGGTGCCGCGGGCGAAGAAGGCACCGGTGGGGCCGACGGCCTGCTCGACCGGCAGCCGCAGCACGGGGGCGAGCAGCTGGCCGTAGAGGTCGATGCCGCTGCGGGCGCCGGGGGTGGCGAAGGCCTGCCGGTCCTGCTCGGCGCGGAACAGCGGGCCGGCCTCCAGCAGGCGGGTCTGCAGCTTCGTGTGCCGGCGGATGCAGTCCTTGACGATGTCGAGCAGCTCGGCGGCGCGGCGCTTGTGCTCGGCCCCTTCGGGGGTGTGGGGCTCGGCCTCGTCGCGGGCCTTGCGGATGTTGGTGAGAATCGCGTTCTCGTGCCGGTAGCGGTCGGCGATGTGGTCCAGCGCCTCGTCGATGAGGTCGGGGATGGCGCGCATCCAGTCGACGGCGCGGACGTTGCGCCGGGTCGCGTCGAGGGCGCGGCGCAGCGTCTCGGCGTACTGGACGGTGCGGTAGCGGGCCTGCTCGGCGGCGAGCTGGGCGTCGGCCAGGCGGCCGCGGCGGATCAGCACCTCCAGCTTGACCTCGGCGGCGATCTGGGCCGAGGTGACGTCGGTGTCGAGCGCGCCGACCAGGACGTTGACCGCCTCGTCGGTGGTGCGCAGGTAGACGCCGCCGTCGGGGCCGGGGACCTCCTCGATCAGCTTGAAGTCGTAGTCGCGCCGGACGTACGCGCCGTCCGCGCCGAAGGTGCCGTAGACGGCGCGGAAGCCCCGGTCGACGCTGCCGACGTTGATCAGCGACTCCAGCACCCAGCGGGCGACCCGCTCGTGCTCGGCGGCGGGGCGGTCGGCGGCCTGGGCGGCGACCCGGGGCAGCAGGCGGGCGAGCACTATGTCGCGGTCGGCGCCGGTGTCGAAGTCCATGTGCAGGGTGACCAGGTCGATCGCGGCGAGACCGACCTCGGCCATCGCGTAGCCGCCGTACTCGCCCGCCAGGTTGACCTTGCGGTTGTCCAGGTCGTGCAGGGGGGCGGTGCAGGCCAGCGCCTTGAGCCGGCGGGCCAGGCCCTCGTCGGCGGCGGGGCCGGGCGCGGGCCTCGCCGCGACGGACCCGGCGGGCGGCCGGGGGCCGGGCAGGGTGGGCGGGTCAGCGATGGCGGTCACGGTGGACAAGATTAGAGGTTCGCACCGACATCGACCGAAACGGGCCTTGTGGGCGGGCTGCGCGGCAGGCCGGAGGGCGTGTCGGGGGTGAATTCAGAACGGGATTTCGACGGGATTCCGCCAAATCCGAACCGATATTCGGCAAACCCGTGAAGGTGGCGCGTCGCTACCGTGATGATCGGCCTATGATCACTCGACTGGTCAAAGCAGGCTTCGCCGCCGCGCTGTCCGTGACCACCTTCGCCACCGGTGCCGCCGCCTCGTCAGCCGCCCCCGCCGACGCCCCCGCCGTTCAGGGGCAGCACGTGACCGCGGCCCTGAACGGCTTCCTGCCGGGCACCACCCCTCCCGGACCGGGCAAGCTCTCGGTCGGCTGGACCTCCGCCGGCACCCAGGACCTCACCGGGCCGACCCACATCACCGTCGACCTGCCGCCCGGGCTCACCACCGAGCTCGGCATGTTCTTCTCCACCCCGTACGACTACACCTTCACCGAGTCCGTCTCGCCCGACGGGCGCCACCTGGACGCCGTCCTCATCGGCACCCGCAGGCCCGGGCGCTACGAGTTCATGAAGCTGAACGTGGGCCGCGACTACACCCGGCAGCTGACCGGCCAGATCGTCGTGACCGTGTCCAATCCGAACGACACCGACCCGACCGGCCACGTGACGGCCCTGTCGGTCGACGGGACCACCCCGGCGCCGGTCGTCCAGGCGCCGCCCACGGTCGACGGCCTCGACACCACCACCGGCCCGGGCGCGGGCGGCACCGCGGTGACCGTCAGCGGCGGCAACCTGGCGCACGGCATGGTGCTGGTCGGCGGCGTCCCGGCGGCCGGCACCTGCACCGACACCGCCTGCACGGTGACCACGCCCGGCGGCTCGGGCAGCGCACCCGTCTCCGTGGTGACCCCCGGCGGCACGGTCGCGGCGCCGGCCGCCTTCGACTACACGGGCGCCCCGCCCCCGCCGCCGCCCGCGCCGACGGTCGGCAATCTGACCAACGCCGGCGGCCCGGCCGCCGGCGGCACCCAGGTGTACCTCCAGGGCGCCAACCTGACGTACGGGACGGTCGCGTTCGGCGGGGTGCCGGCCGCGCACGTCTCCTGCGGCCCGTCCTTCTGCTCGGCCACCTCCCCGGCGGCGGGCCCCGGCCCGGTGGACGTCACGGTGACCACGGCGGGCGGCACCAGTGCCCCGGTGACCTTCACGTACACCGCGTAGTCCCGACGTACACCGCGCGGTCCCGGCGGTTCCGATGCCCGGGTGCTCCGGCACCCGGGCATCGGCGTGTCCGGGGGCGCGCCGGCCCGGCGTCCGGGGGTGCGCGCCCGCCCGGCGTCCGGGGCGTGCCCGCACGTCAGGGGCAAGTTGAACGCGTTCAAAAGCAGGGTCTAGAGTCGGTTCCGTACAGACGGGACAAGGCCCCGCCTGCTCTTCGGCATGGAGGTTCGCACCATGGACACCAATCCGGGCACCGGTCCCGCGGCGGTACTGCGCAGAGTCCGGCGCTGGCTCTGGATCTTCGTGGTCTGCCTGGTGCTGAGCGGCCTGACGGCCTTCCCGCTGGAGACCGAGACCCGTTGGCTGGCCGACCTCGCGACCGGGCCGGCCGCGCCGCTGACCGACCGCTTCCCGGCCGCACTGGACTGGATCGAACGCGTCCGCACCGGCGTCGCGGAGACCAATGACCGCTACCCCTTCCTGGCCTACGGCACCGACTGGCTCGCCTTCGCCCACCTGGTGATCGCCGCCGCCTTCTGGGGCCCGATCAAGGACCCGGTCCGCAACATCTGGGTGATCCGCTGGGCGGTGCTCGCCTGCGGCGCCGTCATCCCCCTGGCCCTGGTCTGCGGACCGCTGCGGGGGATTCCCCTGAGCTGGCGATTCATCGACATGTCGTTCGGAATCGTCGGCGTCGTCCCGCTGCTGATCGTGCTGCGGGCGCTGCGCCCCCTGGAACGTTCCTTCCAGGGGCCGGTGGCCGCGAGCTGAGCCGGAGCCGCCCGGCGCCGCCCCAGGGCGTGTGACCAGGGGTCGCACGCCGGTGGGCCCCCCGGGCCCGGGTCACGGGCAACGGCCTTCATCCGCAGGCCCTACCATCTGGCTCAACAGCTGCTGGAAGGCGGACGGGCGTGGCCGATGCGGTGATCGATCTCAATGCGGACCTCGGTGAGGGGTTCGGACGCTGGACGCTGACCGACGACGAGGCCCTGCTGTCCGTGGTGACCAGTGCCAACGTCGCCTGCGGCTTCCACGCGGGAGATCCGTCGACGATGCGCCGGGTCTGCGCGCTGGCCGCCGAACGCGGCGTCCGGATCGGCGCCCAGGTCTCCTACCGCGACCTGGCCGGCTTCGGCCGCCGGGCCATGGACGTCCCCCCGGAGGAGCTCGCCGACGAGATCGCGTACCAGATCGGCGCCCTCCAGGTCTTCGCCCGCGCGGCCGGCTCCCGGGTCTCCTACGTCAAACCGCACGGCGCCCTCTACAACCGGGTGGTCACCGACTCCGAACAGGCCGAGGCCGTGGTGGCCGGCGTGCTGCGGGCCGGGGCGGTCTGCGACGGACCGCTGCCGGTGCTCGGACTGCCCGGCTCCCGGCTGCTCGCCGTCGCCGAGGGCGTCGGCCTCGCGGTCGTCGCCGAGGCCTTCGCCGACCGCGCGTACACCTGGGCCGGCACCCTCGTCCCGCGCCGCGACCCGGACGCCGTGGTGCACGACCCCGAATCGGTGATCACCCGCGCCGTCGGCATCGCCCGGGACGCCTCGGTGGAGGCCGTCGGCGGCGAACAGATCGCCGTCGAGGCCCGCTCCCTGTGCGTCCACGGCGACACCCCCGGCGCCGCCCAGCTCGCCTGGCGGATCCGCGGCGCCCTCGCCTCCGCCGGGGTCCGGGTGGAGGCGTTCACGTGACGCCCGCCGCCGTCCGGCGGGTCGGCGAGCGGGCACTGCTGGTCGAACTCGACGACACGGCGCAGGTCGCCGCGCTGTACGGATGGCTGCGCGAGCGGCAGGAGAGCGGGGCGCTCGGCGCGGTCGAGGAGATCGTGCCGGCCGCGCGCACGGTGCTGCTGGACGGCGTCGCGGACGTCGACGCGCTGGCGGCCCTGCTGCGCACGGCCCGTCCGTCGGCGGCCGCGGCGGCGACCGGGCCGCTGGTGGAGGTGCCGACGGTGTACGACGGCGCCGACCTCGCCGAGGTCGCCGCGCTGTGGGGGGTGTCCGAGGAGGCCGCCGTACGGATCCACACCGGGCCCGAGTACGTGGTCGCCTTCTGCGGGTTCGCGCCCGGCTTCGGTTACCTGACCGGGCTGCCGCCCCGCTACGAGGTCCCGCGCCGGGCCACCCCGCGCAGCAGCGTCCCGGTCGGCTCGGTCGCCCTGGCCGGCCCGTACACCGGCGTCTACCCGGGCTCCTCCCCCGGCGGCTGGCAGCTGATCGGGCGCACCGGGCTCGCGCTCTGGGACACCGGGCGCGAGCCGGCGGCGCTGCTGGCGCCCGGGGTGCGGGTGCGGTTCACGGCGGAACGGGCGTAGCGGGGGTGCGGGCCCACGACGGGCGGCGCGCGGGCCCCGGACGGCGGGGGACGAGGCGGACGAGATGGGGGCGTTGAGCGGTTTGCTGGTGGTGCGGCCCGGACCGTTGACCACCGTCCAGGACCTCGGACGGCGCGGCGTCGCCCACCTCGGAGTGCCCAGGGCCGGGGCGCTGGACGAGCCCGCGCTGCGGGCCGCGAACCGGCTCGTCGGCAACGAGCCGGGCGCCGCCGGGCTGGAGACCACGCTCGGAGGGGTCGCCCTGCGCGCCCTCGGGCCGGTGGTCGTGGCCGTCACCGGAGCACCCTCGCCCGTCCGGGTGGACGGACGGGCGGCCGCGTGGGGTGCGCCGGTCGCGGTGCCGGCCGGGGCGGTGCTGGAGGTGGGGGCGGCGACCGCCGGGGTGCGCGGCTACCTGTCGGTCGCGGGTGCGATCGCCGTCCCGCCGGTCCTGGGCAGCCGCTCGACGGACCTGCTCTCCGGCCTCGGACCGGCCCCGCTCGCCGCCGGCGACCGGCTGCCGATCGGCCCGCCTCCGCCCGACCGCCCCCGGCCCGACCTGGTGCCGCTGCCCGCTCCCCCGGCCGAACTGGTGCTGCGGCTGCGGCTGGGCCCGCACGCGGACTGGTTCAAGCCTTCGGCGCTGACCCGGCTGGCCCGCGACGGGTACCTGGTCTCCCCGGCCGGCAACCGGATCGGGCTGCGCACCGAGGGCCCGCCGGTCACCCGCGCCCGGGCGGGTGAACTACCCAGTGAGGGCATGGTGTTGGGCGCGGTGCAGATCCCGCCGGACGGGCGGCCGGTGGTCTTCCTGGCCGACCACCCGACCACCGGCGGCTACCCGGTGATCGGCGTCGTCCCCGCCGCCGACCTCGCGGCGGCCGCCCAGGCACGCCCGGGCACGCCGGTGCGCTTCGTACCGCTGCGGGAGCGCTGAGCGCCCGCCCGCACGCCTTCCGGCGCTCCCGGCGCGACGGCTGTTCGCACGCCGCCGAGGCCGCGGCGGTGCACTCAGACGGCGGGGGCGCCGAACCACCTGGACAGGTGGCCGCGCAGGCCCTGCTGGTCCTCGCCGACCCACGCCACGTGGCCGTCCGGGCGCAGCAGCACCGCGGGCACGTCCAACTCGTCGCTGACGTCGACGACATGGTCGACCCGGTCCGCCCAGCCCGCCACCGAGAGCCCGCCGGTCTGGTCGAGCAGCAGCCCGCGGCCGCCGTGCATCAGCCCGTAGAGCCGGCCGCGCTTCAGCTCCACGTCGCGCAGCCGGCGGCCGAGCAGTTCATGCCCTTCGCCGAGGTCGTAGCGGACCCCGATCGCGATGATCTTCTCGATCAGGTACCGGTTCACCTCCTCGAATTCCGCCAGTTCCGCCAGCAGTCGGCGCACCGCCCGGGCGCCGGGCTCCAGGGACATCAGGTGGATCTGCGCGCGGGTGTTGTCCAGCACGTCGGCGGCCACCGGGTGCCGTTCCGCGTGATAGCTGTCCAGCAGCCCCTCCGGCGCCCAGCCATCGACCTCGGCGGCCAGCTTCCAGCCGAGGTTGAACGCGTCCTGGACACCAAGGTTGAGCCCCTGCCCGCCGGTCGGCGGGTGGATGTGCGCCGCGTCGCCGGCCAGCAGCACCCGGCCGACCCGGTAGCGCTCGGCCAGCCGGGTGGCGTCGCCGAAGCGCGACAGCCAGCGCGGTGAGTGCGCCCCGAAGTCGGTGCCCGCGACGGCCCGCAGCTGCTGCTTGAACTCCTCGAAGGTCGGAGCGGCCGTACGGTCCTCGGCCACCCCCTCTGCGGGCACGATGACGCGGTACCCCCCATCCCCCTCGCGAACGGCGCCGAACCGCAGCTGGGTCTTGCGGACCTCCGCGATGACGGCGGCGATCGTCTCCGGCTCCTCAGCCAGCTCCATGTCGCCCAGCAGCGTCTCCACCCTGGAGGGCTCGCCGGGGAAGCCGACGCCGAGCAGCTTGCGCACCGCACTGCGGCCTCCGTCGCAGCCGACGAGGTAGCGCGAGCGCAGCCGTGTGCCGTCGGCCAGTTCGGCGCTCACCCCGTCCTCGTCCTGGCTCAGCCCGACCAGTTCGCAGCCGCGCCGGAACTCGGCGCCGAGCTCGGTGGCGTGCTCGGTCAGCAGCCGCTCGGTGACCGCCTGCGGGATGGCCAGGACGTACGCCTGGGTGGTGTCCAGCCGCTCCGGCCACTCCTTGCCGATGCCGGCGAAGAAGCCGCCGACCGCGAACTTCCGGCCGAGCGGGAGGAACCGCTCCAGCAGGCCGCGCTGGTCCATCACCTCAAGACTGCGCGCGTGCAGTCCGCGCGCCCGGGCCGGCAGGGGCGGCACCGTCTCCTTCTCCAGCACGAGCACCTGCACGCCGTGCAACCGCAACTCGCCGGCCAGCATCAACCCGGTCGGCCCGGCACCGACCACGATCACGTCAATCATCACAAACCCCCAGGTATGCCCGCAGATCCCGGCTTCGGCCGGTCATTCTGCGGCACGACCGGGGCCTTGCGGCAAGCCCCCCGGCGCGCTATACCTTGAGAGTGGCAAGGAGAGTCGACGACCTCCTTGCCTTCGTTGTTTCCGGTCATTGTTTGCTGGTCATTGTTTGCCGGTCGCTGTTTGCCGGTCGCTGTTTTCCGCTCGCTGCGTGCGCTCCGCTCAACGCCCCGACAGCAGTTCCGCCACCGCCCGCTGCCCCGGGTCGAGCGCCGACTCCCCGTCCTCCGCCGCCCATACGGCGTTCTGCAGCACCCGGGCGAGCGTCCAGGCGAGCGCCGCCTCGCGGTCCAGTTCCAGTGCCTCCACCAGGACGTCGAACCGCCACCGCAGCGCCCGGGCGACGTCGCCGGTGGCCAGGACGTCGGCCCAGCGGTTGCGCAGCGCCGGGAGGAGTTCGAAGCCGGGGTGCCCGACGAGCGGTTTGGGGTCGATGGCGAGCCAGGGGGCGCGGCCGCCGCTTTCGGGCGGGGCGAGGACGTTGCCGTAGTGCAGGTCCCAGTGCAGCAGCCGGTCGCCGGGCTCGGTGCGGGCCTCGCGCAGGGCCGCGGCGCAGTCGGCGAGCAAGCGCCGCTCGGCCGGGTCGGCGAGGGCCGCTGCCGCTGCCGGGGCCCGCGCGAGCAGATCGTCGGCGAGGTCCGCCAGCCGGCGCAGGTCCGGGACTTCGACCTGACGTTCAGTCAATTCCCCGAGCAGGCCTGCAAGGACGTGCAGCGCCTCCCGGTCGTCCGCGACATCCAGCAGTGAACGCCCCGGGTCGAGGCGCTCCAGCAGCATCGAGCCCGAGGCCGGTTCGTGGCCGAGGAGTCGAACGGCCCCTCGCCCACCCCAGGCCCGGAGGGCGACCGGCTCGCCCTCCGTCTCCTCGTCCACCGGCTGGAGCTTGAGCGCCGCGGGCGTGCCGTCGGCGCGCCGCACGGGCAGCACCAGCGCGTGAATGCCGTGCGCGGGCGGGCCGTCCAGGCGCAGCTCCCAGTGGTCGAGCAACTCGTCTGCCAGAGCAGGGAGTCGGGCCACCCAGGCGCGACCGTCCGGGCCGAGGGACTGCTCCAGCGACGCGGCCAGCCCGGGCGGGACCTCAACAGGCGGGACTTCAAAGGGCATTGTGCGGGCTCCTCTCCGACTCCCCCAGCCTACGGTCGAGGTTCGAGGCCGGCCGCCGAAACGAAGCCGTCGAGGTTGTCGAGCATGATGTTGTGCCCGCAGTCCGAGACGGCCGCCAACCGGACGCCCGCCTCCCGGAGTTGGTCGGCGCCGCGCGGCTCGCCGCCCGCCTCCGGGTACAGGAAGGTGCGCGGGAGGTCGAGGCCGAGCAGCAGTTCGCGCATCGTCGGCACCGTCGCCCGGGCCAGGTGCACGGCGCTGCGGTACAGCGCCTCGGGCCCGGCGAGGCGCATCGTGGACCACCAGGACGGGCCGACCCACGTGGCGACCTCGTCCCGGCCGCCGGCCAGGAACTCCTCCTCGGTGAAGCTCGCGATACCGCTGCTGCCGGGGCCGCGGCCGGGGGTGACCGGGTCCAGGTTGGCGTCGACCAGGACGAGCCGGGAGACCAACGCCGGATGCCGGTGGGCGAGGACGACGGCGATCGCGCCGCCCATGCTGTGGCCGATCACCTCGACTCCGGCGAGCCCGGCCTCCGCCAGGGCCGCGGCGACGGCGTCGGCGTGCCCCTCCAGGGTGTATCCGAAGTCGGCGGGTCGGTCGCTGAGGCCGAAGCCGAGCAGGTCGAGCAGCAGCGAGCGGCGCCCGGCGAGCCCCGGGTGGGCGGCAGCGGCCGCGAAGTAGGCGGGCGAGCTGGCGCCGAGGCCGTGCAGGCAGAGCCGGGCGGGCTCGACTCCGGGCAGCTCGACCCATCGGATCCGGTCGCCGTTCGGGGTGACGGGGGCGTGGCGCAGCACGGGGACTCCTCCTCCAGCGGGGGCTGGGACATCAAGGGCTGAGACATCAGGGGCTGGGAACGCCCAGACCATACCTCGACATCGAGGTATCACGGAACCGATATACCGAGGCTTCGAGGGACGAATCTGCGAGAGTGGCCCCATGCTGAAGCTCGCGATCCTCGGATTCCTCTACGACCGCCCGCTGCACGGCTACCAGCTGCGCCGCCACCTCGCCGCACTCACCGGGCACGTCCGCCCGATCAGCGACGGCACGCTCTACCCGGCGATCAAGCGCCTGGAGACCGACGGCCTGCTGGTCCGCGAGACCGAGCCCGGCAGCGCCGCCGCACCCCGGCACACCCTCCACCTCACCGAGGCCGGCCGCGCCGCACTGCTCGACCAGCTGCGCGCGCCCGAGCCGCTGGACATCAGCGACGAGAACCGCTGGTTCACCCTGCTCGCCTTCCTGCGCCACCTCGCCGACCCCGCCGCCCAGGCCGCCGTGCTCCGCCGCCGACTGGCCTTCCTCTCCGAGCCGGCGAGCTTCTTCTACGACGGCGACCGCCCGGTCGGCGCCGAGGAGTTCGCCGACCCGTTCCGCCGCGGCCTGCTGCTGATCGCCCGCGCCACCAGCGAGGCCGAACTCGCCTGGCTGCACTCGACCCTGACCGAACTGGAGGACGTACCGACGGCCTGACGGACCCACGGGCCAACGAGACCCACGGGCTGACGGACTCACGGACTCACGGACTCACGGACTCACGGACTGACCGAAAACCCGCTGCGGTGCCTTCCCTCCCCGCCCTGCCCGTGTTCCGATGACGCCCATGGGTAACGACACGCACACCGGCAACGTACGACGCGAGGGACACGACGGAACGGGCCCGGGCGCGATCACCCCGGACGGCTGCGCCGTCGAGCTCTGGGCCCGGCTCCCCGTCGGCGACGCCCCGGACGTGATCGAGGCCGCGGTGCCGGCCGGCGCCACCATCCTCGAACTGGGCTGCGGCGTCGGCCGGATGACGCACCCGCTGACCGACCGCGGCTTCACCGTGACGGCGGTGGACGAGTCCGCCGAGATGCTGGCCAGGGTGCGCGCGGGCATCCGCACCGTGCGCAGCCCGATCGAGCGGCTGGACCTCGGCGAGCGCTTCGACGTGGTCCTGCTCGCCTCCTTCCTGATCCACGCGGGCGACGAGGCGGTCCGCCAGGGCCTGCTGGAGACCTGCCGCCGCCACGTCGCCGCGGACGGCTGCGTGCTGATGCAGCGGGAGGGCGAGGACTGGCACCTCAACGTGCCGCGCGAGGGCAGGCTCGGCACCGACGGCGTGTCGCGCATCGTCTCCTCGACGCCGGTCGGGGACGGCGTGAACTCCGTCCACGCCGAGTACGAGTTCCCGGACGGCCGCTGGACGCACACCTTCCGCTCCCGGCCGCTCACCACCGCCGCGTTCGACCGGGCGCTGGCGGACGCCGGTCTGACGGTCGAGAGCTACCTGACGGAGGACCGCACCTGGGTCCGCGTCCGACCCGCCGGCTGAGCGGCGAAAGGGCAGGCGGAAGGGCAGGCGGACGGGCAGGCGGACGAGTCGGCGGGGCACGGAAGCGCCGGCGGGCAAAGCCGGGTCAAAAGGTGAACAAAGAATAGTCATCTTCACCCCGTACCATCGGCCGCGCGCCCGCCCGTGCGTGGCCCGAGGGCCGTGCGGGTCGCGGCCTGCCCGCCTGCCCGCACGCCCGCTCCGACCTGCGAGGACCGCACATGTACGACGACCCACGGATACCCCCGGTGGGTGTCTGGTGATCGACTGGTTCCACGGGGCCGTCCTCGGCCTGATCCAGGGACTCACCGAGTTCCTGCCCGTCTCCTCCAGTGCCCACCTGCGGGTCTTCTCCGCCCTGCTGGGCTGGGACGACCCGGGCGCGGCCTTCACCGCCGTGACCCAGCTCGGCACCGAGACCGCGGTGCTGATCTACTTCCGCCGGGACATCGTCTCGATCGTGCGGACCTGGACGCTGTCACTGTTCCGCCCGGCGCTGCGCTCGGACCCGGACGCCCGGATGGGCTGGTTCGTGATCATCGGCACGCTGCCGATCGGCATCCTCGGCAAGCTGTTCCAGGACACCATCGAGACCCATCTGCGCGATCTGCGGATCATCGGCACCACGCTGATCGTCTTCGGCCTGCTGCTGGCCTTCGCCGACCGCACCCGCGCGGTCCGGCACGCCCGGCCGATCACCGACCTCACCCTGCCGCACGCGTGCGCCTACGGCCTCGCCCAGGCGCTCGCACTGATCCCGGGGGTGTCCCGCTCCGGCGGCACGATCAGCGCGGGCCTGCTGCTCGGCTACAGCCGGGAGGCTGCGGCCCGCTACTCCTTCCTGCTGGCGATCCCGGCGGTGCTCGCCTCGGGGGCGCTGGAGCTGTTCAAGATCGGCGAGGGCCCGGCACCGGCCTGGGGGCCGACCATCCTGGCCACCGCGATCGCCTTCGCGGTCGGCTATGCGGCGATCGCCTGGTTCCTCAAGTACATCTCGCACCACAGCTTTCTGCCGTTCGTGGTCTACCGGGTGCTGCTCGGCGTCCTGATCATCGGACTGGTGGCCGGCGGCGTGCTGGCCCCGGACGCGGGCGTCGTGAAGTAGAACCGCGTTCCACCAGGACCGCGTTCCAGCACGCCCCCGGAACAGCAGTGGGCCGGGACACCCGAGGGGGTGTCCCGGCCCGTCGTTCGCCAGAAGCGGGGAGGCAGCCACCGGACTGCCGGGACCTACCGCCCGAACTCCCGGGCGGCGGTCAGCCGGCCGCGGACGGCAGCGTGGACCTCGGCCTCCTCGGCCGGATCGGCGGCGAGCCGGCGCAGGCGCTCCAGCACGCGCGCGTCACCCGTGGTGGCGACATGGCGCGCGGCGAGCTCCCGCGTGGCCTCCTCGCAGTCCCAGAGGCACTCGACGGCGGGGCCCTCGGGGAAGTGCACATCGGTCACGGCGAGCGCCCGGGCGGCACGGCCGCGCAGTTCGGAGGAGGCGGCCTCCCCGTAGATATGGCGCAGCACGGGGACGGCGTCGGCGGCGACCAGCCGCCCCGCACCGTCGACCAGCGAACCGAGCCCGGTACCGCTGACCCCGCGGACGGACACCCAGCGGCGCAGGCCGTCGACGACGAACGGCGCGTCGGCCGGCTCCCCGGCGTCGGCGAGCAGTTTGACGGCGGCCTCGCCGAGCGCGCTGTCCGCGCCCCCGGTGGCCGGGTCGGCCCAGCGGCGGGCCTGCGCCAGGACCTCGGGGCCGCGCATCCGGCCGACCAGTTCCAGGGCCGCGCGCACGATCCGGTCGTCGACGTCGACGGCGGCGGCCTCGATCAGCTCGACGGCGGCCGGGTCCCGCTGGTCGACCAGGTAGCGCAGTGCCGCCCGGCGGGCGCCGGGCAGGCCGCCGCGGGCGGCCTCCAGCACAACGGGGCGGTCCTCGGGCCGGACGACGGCGGTCAGGCAGCGGGCGGCGGCGGCGGCCCGGCGGTCCACGGCGTCGGGCGCGGCCGGATCGGCGGGTTCGGGCGCGGGCTCGGGCCGGCTGTCGGCTCCGCCGAGGAAGGCGCCGGCCCCGAGGGCGCCCAGGCTCCCCTGGTCGGCCCAGGCCAGGACGTCGGCGGTGGACCAGCCCGGGGTGACGCCGCCGCGGTTGAGCTGGCGCTGCCAGAGGTCGAAGGGTGACTGCTCGCTGGCCGCCGCCACTCTCGGGTGGTAGGCCGCCCACAGCCGCCAGGGCCGGGGCTCGTAGGCGTTGCGGATGAACTCGCGCAGCTCGGCGTCGCCCTCGGGGCCCGGGGCGAAGCGGTCCAGGACGGCGGTGCCGAGCAGCAGCAGGCCGCGGTCGTCGTCGCGCAGGGCGAGCTCGTCGAGGGCCCAGGCCCAGTTGGCACCGGTGGCGGTGTACTCGCGCAGCATCAGCAGCGCGTCGCGCCGGCCGTACGCGGCGAGGTGGCCCAGGACGGAGAGGGCGAGGCCGGTGCGGTTCTCGTCGTCGCTGACGAGGTCCTCGGCGGAGTGGAGATGGTCCTCGATGCCGTCGAGGGGCGCTTCCAGCTCCATGTAGAGACGGGCGTAGTAGAGGGAGCGGCTCTCGACCTGCCAGTCGGCTCGCGGATCCCTGGTGACGCACTCCTCCAGCGCGGCGATGGCCTCGGTACGGTCGGCGGCCAGCGCGTGGAGCTGCCCGTCACCGCGGCCTCGCTGCAGGAGGCCGAGGAGGCTGGCACTGGGTGCTATCACTGGCTCGAACATGAGGTCAGCATCCGTTGCGGCGGTCGTAGTGGCAACGGGATTTCCGTCGCCGGGGTCTCTGGTCGGTACTGCGGTGGGCGCCCGGGCGCCGGAATCACCGAAGGTTACCGCCTCGCGCCACCTTCCGCACACAGGGCGACGACGGCTGCTGCCACAGTGGCATATGCCAGGGGAATTTTGCCTGCGTTATGTCCAAATCGCCCGCAGGGGCGAGGGCGCTGTGCCACAGTCTTCTCACCACCGACGGCCCGCACGCGGCGGGCCACCCCCGAGCGATGGACCCGCCATGAAGATGCCCACAGGCGCCGCCCGCCCGCCGGACACCGCCACGGTGGACGGCGCCCCGGCGAGCGCGACGGACGACGGCGCGCGCGGCGAGCCGAGCGGCGACGCCGACAGCGGAACGGACGGCAGAGTGGACGGCACGGCGCAGGAGCCGTCCAAGAACCCCGACCTCGGCGACGGACCCGACGCCGGCGGCGTCCGCGACCACCTCATCGGCTCAGCCGAATGGGACCTCCTCACCGACCGCGTCCACTGGAACGCGGACACCTACCAGCTCCTCGGCTGCGACCCGGGCAACGGCCCGCTCAGCCTCGACCGGCTGCCCGACCGCCTCCCCGAGGCCGACCGGCCCGTGCTGCGCCGGATGATGACCGACGCCCTGGTCCACGGCCGCACCTCCGCCGGCACCCTGCGGATCCGCCGCGACGGCGCCCCGCACGCCAGCGTCGAGTGCGCGGGCGAGCCCGTCCTCGGCACGGACGGCACCGTCACCGCCCTGCGCATGCTGCTGCGGCCGGCACCCCCGAACTGACCGGGGCCCGCCGGGGCCTCAGAACCTCCGGGCCTCGGGACCCCCAAGGCTCAGGACACCCAAGGCTCAGGCCTCAGGGCCTCCGGGCCTCAGGACCGCTTCGGCCGCTTCTTCGCGTCCGCCGCCCGCAACTCCCGCCCCAGCTCGGCCCGCAGTTCGTCCACCACCGGCAGGCCCCGGTAGCGCGCGGTCAGCCGGTACATCTCGCGCAACCGGTCCCAGGTCCGGTGCGAGGAGTTCTGGCCGATCAGGTTCATCACCATCTTGGCCTGGAACTCCGCCGCGTCCGGCTCGCCGCTCAGCCAGTGCACCGAGGCCAGGGTGATCCGGTCGAACAGCGCCGAGCGCAGCTGCCCGGTGCCCTCCCGCAGGGTGATCACCCGCTCCGCGTGCCGCTGTGCCTGCGCCGCCGCCGAGGGGTCGTGCTCCGCCAGCGTGCGCAGCACCAGCGCCTGCATGCCGCGCAGTTCGGCCTCGTCGAACACCTGCATCCAGGACGGCGGCGGCTCCGGCGCGCCCTCGGCGAACAGGTCCTCGGCCTCGCCGAGCAGCCGCCAGGTGTCCTGGGAGTGCCCGATCGAGGCGTGCGCCCAGGCCTCGACGGTGTTCAGCATCGCGCGCGTTCTCGGCAGCACCCGGCCGCCGGCCGCCTTGGCCGCCGACATCAGGTCGATCGCGTCGTCGGCCCGGCCCAGGTGGACCATCTGCCGTGCGGCCCGGGAGATCGCCTCGCCGGCCCGCGGCCGGTCGCCGGCCTCCTTGGCCGACTCCGCCGCGATCATGAAGTACCGCTGGGCGGTGGGCTCCAGGCCCACGTCGTGCGACATCCAGCCCGCCAGCACCGCCAGGTTGGCCGCGACCAGCCACAGCCGCTGCTCCACCGCCGGGGCATGTCGGTGCGTCAGCAGGCCTCCCACCTCGTTCAGTTGACCGACCACCGCCTTGCGCTGGAGCCCGCCGCCGCGCGCCGCGTCCCAGGCGCGGAACACCAGGACCGAGCGCTCCAGCGACTCCACCTCGTCGAGCCCGACCGGGCCCGCGTCGTACACGTCCACCGCGGGGCGCACCCCGCCCTGGGTGATCACCTGGCGCGGCCCGGGGACCGAGGCCGCGTACGCGACCGCGTCCCCCCCGAGCCAGCCCTTCAACGAATCGGCGATGACCGTTCCGGCCGTGAGCGCGGCACCCGCGCCCACCAATCCACGTCGGTTCAGCATGAGGTCCATTCCCGTGAACTCGGTGAGGACCGCGGCCGTTCGATCCGGCGACCATGGCACTGCTGCGGACTGCGCCGCTCCGGACCTGGTGGGCCGGTGTCGTTCCAGACCGAGGTCCTCAGTGGTGACGACACGGCCGAGCCGCTCCGTGAACACGGCCGCCAGTACCCTCGGCACCGGATCCCGGGGGATCTCCCCCTGCTCGATCCAGCGCCGTACCCTCGACGTGTCGGTGGACAGCTGCTGCTGTCCCATCGCGGCACCCCGACGGTTGACCAGCCGCGCGAGTTCGCCCTTCGACCAACCGGTCAGGACGAACAAGTCAGCGAGTCGGGTGTTGGGTTCCCTGCTCAACGAAGCCCCCAGGTTCCTCGGCTGATTCGAGGCTAGAGGCTCCGGCAAGTGCCAGGCGAGCATTCGCCACCGTTCGCCAGGGCCCGCCAGACTACTAAGCCAGTGCGCCGCGGGTGTGTTGTAGGGGTGCGCCACCTCGCCCCCGGGTCGGGCGGCGTCCCACCGGCGTCGGGGCAGTCCCCCGACCGTGGCACGGGACGCTCCCGGTCCTCACCCGAGGGGGTGGCGCGGCCGGGTGGCGCGGGGGCGCCGGGCACGGCCACGGCAGTCCGGCCGACCGTACTCCCCAGGGTGCGGACGGCCGGAGCACCGCCGTCGTCCGGGTCTCATCGACCCCGCGTCCGTGCCCGGCGCCCGCGCACCACCCACCGCACCGAGTCAGGGCCGCCGTCACGCCAGGAAGCACGCGGCACCGGCCCTCCCCGCACCGCGGGGCGCACCTGCCGACGGACAGAAAGGGACCACCCTCACCCCATGTACTCCTCAGCGACGACCCCCTCGCCGACCGCGACCCGCACCGCGCTGCGCCCCCCCACCGCAGCCGCCGGGCGCCCCGGGCCGAAGCAGGTGCCCCCGTCGAGCCGCCCGGTGGCTCCGCACGGCACCGACGGCCGGTCCACGGACGCCCGGGTCCCGTCCGGCCGTACGGCGCTGGGGCTCCGCGGCCCCGAAGCGGCCCCGCCCGTCGGCGGCCGGCTCCCGCTCGCCCGCCAGGCCGACGGCCGGGTGCTGCGCCCGCCGCACCGGCCCGGCCAGGTCGGCGCCGGCCCCGAACGGATCGACCCGTCGGCGCTGCAGACCCCGGCGGTGCGGGCCGCGCTGGCGAGTGTCGCGCGGATATGTCCCGCGTTCACCCCGCGCCAGGTGCTGCGCGAGGGCAGCCGCCACATCCTGGTGGCGGGCACCATCGGGCGGGCCCCGGTGGTCGCCAAGTGCCTGGCGCCGCAGGCGGTGCGGAGTGGGTACTTCGAGCAGTTGGTGGCCGACTTCCACCACGAGGTCGCGGTCTACCGGGCGTTCGTCCGGCACCGCCCGCCGGTGCGGCTGCCCCGGCTGGTCGCCGCCGACCACGACCGCTGCGTGCTCGTCATGGAGCGCGTTCCCGGGCGCCCGGCGGCGCGGGAGCGCCACCCGGTCAACGCGCCCACCCCGGGCGAGGTGCGGGCGCTGCTGACCGCCGTCCGGACGCTCAACCTGTGGCGGCCGCCGACCGACGTGTTCCAGCCACGCATGGACTACCCGATGGAGATCGCCCGTTACCACTCGGTGGGCCAGCTCACCGACCGGGACGCCGGCGACCTGCGCGGCCTGCTGCACGGCCTCGGCCACACCCCGCTCCAGCTCTGCCACGGCGACGCCCTGCTCAGCAACATGCTGCTGGCGCCGTCCGGCCCGGTGCTGGTCGACTGGGAGCAGGCCGGCTGGTACCTGCCCGGCTACGACCTGGCGGTGCTGTGGAGCGTGCTGTCCGGCGACACCGCGGCGCGCCGCCAGATCAGCCAACTCGCCCAGAGCGGCGGCACGCTGGCCCGGGACGCGTTCCTGGTCAACCTGGTGCTGGTGCTGATGCGGGAGATCCGGCTGTACGACGTGCCGGGCGCCGGCGAGGAGCAGCGGATCATGATCCGCCGGCTCTACGACGACGCCGCGCTCGCCCGCCGGGCCGTCCGGGCCGCGGTCGGCACCCGCTGAGGCTCCGGGCCCCGAGCCCCCGGGGCCCGGAATCCGCTACGGCCGGCCGCCGCGCTCCAGGGCGGCCCGGCCGGCGGCCTCCAGGACGGCCTCGTCCGGGGCGAGGTGCACCCGGCTGCTCAGGACGTCCCGCAGGTAGCGCTCCAGCGGGTGACGCCGGCTCAGGCCGGGGTTGCCGGTGAGCGAGACCGCCTGCTGGACCGCCGCCGTCGCGGCCCGGGTGGCCAGCAGGTGGGCCGGGCCGGTCCGCGCGACCGCGTCCGGCTCTCCCCGGTCCACCCGGGGGGCCAGCCCCTCGACCAGTTCCTCGGCGCCGATCAGCTGGGCCTCGATCTCGCCGAGGGCACAGCGGTAGCGGGGCAGGGTGCCGAGCGGCTCGGTCAGATTGGCCGGAGTGCGCTGGTTGAGGAAACGGATCAGCCAGGACTGGGCGGCGCGAGCCACCCCGATCGCCACCGCGGAGAGCGCCAGATCGTGCCAGGCGAGGGAGAGTTCGGCGGCCCCGGCCGCGTCCGCCGCGCCGCCCTTGGGAGCGGTGAGGCCGAGCGCGAGCTCGGTCGGCACCCGGACCTGCTCCAGCACCACGTCGTGGCTGGCGCTGGCCCGCAGGCCGACCTGGTCCCAGGTCGGGTCGATCTCCAGGCCCTCGCTCTCGCCGCGGACCAGGAACGTCCCGACCCTCGGCTCCGCCTCGTCGGTCCGCGCGGTCACCGCCATCCAGGCCAGCGCCTCGGCGCCGGTGCAGTACGTCTTCCGGCCCGTCAGCGACCAGCCCTCGCCGTCCCGCCGAGCCACCGTGTCCGGCAGCGCTCCGGGCCGGCCGCCGGGCTCCGCGCGCAGCGTGTTGACCAGGGCGGGCCCGCGCCGGGACTCGGTGAGCAGCCGCCGGTAGCCCGCCGTCGGCCAGGCCGCCCGGCGGGCCTGCTCGGCGTGCTGGAGCAGCGTGAAGGCGGTGACCACGGCCACCGAGGCGTCCCCGCGCCCGAGTTGGGCCAGCACCCGGACGGTGTCGGCGAGCGTGCCGCCCGGTCCGCCGTACCGCTGGGAGACGGTCAGGGTGAGCAGTCCGGCCTCGTGCACCGCCTCGATGCCCTGGTAGGGGAAGGTGGCGTCGCGGTCGTGCTCCTCGGCGCGGGCGGAGAGCAGGTCGACCACCCGGGGCAGTCCGGCGAGGGCGGCGACGACGGCCGAGCGGTCGGGCGCGGGATCGGGCGCGGGGTGGCCGGAATCCGACGCTCCCGCGGCGGCGCCGGGCACGGCGGCGGCCGCGGTGTCGGACGGGCGGTCCGCGGGCGAACGGTCAGCGGCGGTGGTCGTCATGGTGCTGGGGCCTCCGGGCGGCAGCGTGGGCGCGGCAGATGCGGGCGGCACGCCGGACGGGCGCGCGGTACCGGACGGGCGGCCTCGGAGGTCGGCTCACGGCCCGCCCCCCGGATTCGGCGCCGGCCACGAACGGCCGGCCGCCCGCCGCCTCGGGGACGAATTCCCCCTCAGCGGCCCGGACACACCGCGCTGGCGGTGCGCCGCAGGTCCAGATAGCTGCGACGGGTCAGCAGCGGGAGACGGCACGACATGTTCGCGACTGTACGAACCCGTGATCGAAACCGTCAAGCTACGTCCGAGCCCTGGTCGAGGCCGGTCAGCCCTGCTGGAACATGTCGGCCGGGAGCGGCTTCAACAGCTGATACAGGTCGTCCGAAATCGGTCGGTCCCAGGACGCGATGGTGACCTGGACGCCGTCGCTGCGCCCGAACTGGGCGCAGAACACCCGCTCCTCGCTGACCTTGACCTTCTTCACGATCAGCAGGTCGTCCCCGAGCATCACCGGGAAGTCCTCGGCCGAGACGAAGTCGACCGGCTCGTCGTTCTCCAGCGCCGCGAGCAGCTGCCGCACCTCGAAGGGCACGCTGTCGCCGGTCTCCCGGGCGGGCGAGCCCTCGGGGAGGTTGCCGATGAACATCGCCGGGCCTCTGCCGCCGAACAGGTCGTAGCGCAGGAAGATCCCCTGGCAGGAGCCGTCCGGGCCGGTCATCATGGCCGCACCGAAGTCGCCGGGCCAGTCACCCGGGTCCATCGCGAGCACGTCGAAGTCCGGGCCGGCGGGCTGTCCGGAGCGACGGCGGAGAAAAGACATGGGAACATCGTACGTGCCCGGCACACCACGCTCGCGAGGTGGGTGGGGCACCGCCGGGAGATCGACGCTCAGAGACCAATGTTGACTCTGAGCAACCGTCCGGGCTACGTTCGGTTCAGCACGACAGCCGTTCTGGGTTTCACCCTCCGGGGGGACGGCATGTCGCAACGCGGCCCTACACGCGTTTCCCTCACTGTGCACATTGTCGTGCCGAACTGCCGAGCACCCAGCTTCGTCGTCGCACACAGCACAGCACACAAGCCAACAGTTCCATCACCACAAGCCAGATCCGCGGGGCCCCGGCCCGTCGCTCCCGCGGATCTTGCTCGGGACGCCGCCGCGTGGGGGCGTGCGGGTCCCGAGCAAACGGTGTCGCCGCCGAGTCGCTCTCGGCGTCGACGCCAGCCTCCCGGCGACTGCCGGCCCCTCGTGGGCCGGGACCGGCCGGCGCACCCCGGTGCGCAGGGGATGACTGGGAGGATGGCCTGGCAACACTGCCGGGTCGCACAGCAGGCGCCGTGTCTGGCCGCGTGGGGGCGGTGGGCACGGCGTCTGCCTGTGCTCATACTCTGAGCTGCGTTTGTCTAACAGTCAACAGAAATTCTGACGGGGCACGTTCAATAGATCATCAGTTGTGATGTTCGGGGCCGAAATCGACCGCGGAGCGGGCCCCGTTCCGACGGGGCCCGCTCCGCGGTCGTGCGACGGTCGCGCGGGCTCAGGTGAGGTCGAACTCGCCGTCCCGGGCACCGAGCACGAAGGCCCGCCACTCCCCCGGCGTGAACACCAGGACCGGACCGTCCTCCTGACGGCCGTCCCGCATCCCGATGTACCCGTCCACGAACGCGATCTGGACATCCCCGACGCCCTGGCTGCTGCACAGCCACTTCGCCCCGGTGAAGTCCACCTTCGGCTTCCCGCTCGGCGCCAGCTGCGGCTCCGCGCCGCCCGTCTCCACGTCGATCCCGCTGTTGACTGCCACTACCCGGTCTCCTCCCGACGGCTTTCCGGGCCAGCCTAACCACACCCGCCCGCCCCGGTCAGCGGGTTGACGAGGACTCCACCAGCCGGGCCCGGACGCCGCCGGAGGCCCGCTCAACGCGTGTCCCGCCCGACGGGGGCCACCGGAGCTGCCAGAGTGCTTGGCAACGCGGGGGACCACCCCCCGCCGGCCGTACGCGGGCCCTCGACGGCCCGTCCCGGCCCCGCCCCGGCCCCGCGGAACCCGATGCGCACCGGATGCGGCCCGCACCACCTCGCCCAGCACCGCCCACCACCGCCCAGAGGGAGCAGCCGATGAGCCGCCGGGACGGCACCCGCGCCGATGTCATCCCCATCTCCGACGCCCCCTCGGCCCACCCCCCTGCGCCCCGCACGCCACCCGCGCCCGCCACGCTGCCCCGGCCCGCCTCCGGCCGGCCCCCCGTGCACGGCCGGGTCGGGATCGTCCTGGTGTCGCACAGCCAGGAACTGGCCATCGCGGTGCGCACCCTCGCGCTCTCACTGACCGGATCCGACTCCCCCGCCCCGATCGCCGCGACCGGCGGGGACCAGGGCGGTCCCGGCATCAGCGCGGTCCTGGTGGCCGCCGCCACCCGCCGGGTCGACCAGGGCCACGGGGTCGTGGTGCTCGCCGACCTGGGCAGCGCCGTCACCACCGTGCGCGCCCTGCTGTCCGACGCCGACGAGCACGGCCTCCCGTTCCCGGTCCGCTTCGCGAACGCGCCGTTCGTCGAGGGCGCGGTGGCGGCCACCGCCACCGCCACCGCGGGCGGCGACCTCGCCGCCGTCCTGGACGCCGCGGAGGAGGCCTACCGGCAGCGCAAGGGCTGAGCGACCTCGCGAACTCCCGCCGCCTGGGGTGACCGGGCCACCACCATCGGCGAAGGGTCCGGGCTCCCGGCCCACCCGGGGTGGGGAGGCGGGGATGCGGGCCGTCCGCCGTGCGCCGGTCAGGGGCGCTCCTTGCCCTCCCACACGAAGACCGCCGACCCCTCGCACTCCAGCGCGTGGCGCAGCCGCTCGTGCTCGACCTCGATCATCGGCGGCAGCCCGTCCAGCGGGTACCAGCCGACCTCCAGCGACTCGTCGTCGTTCACCCTCGCCTCGCCGCCGACCGCCCGGCACCGGAAGGTCAGCACCAGGTACTGCGTCACGTCGCCGTTCGGGTAGGTGACCTGCGGCGAGACGGTGACCGAGGCGAGCAGTTCGGGCACCGCCACCACCCCGCTCTCCTCCAGGCACTCGCGCACCACGCCGTCGGCGGGCTGCTCACCGGGGTCGAGGATGCCGCCGACCGGCGCCCACCTCCCGTCGTCGGCCCGTCGGGCCAGCAGCACCCGGCCGCGGTCGTCCAGGACGACGGCGACGACGGCGGTCAGCCAGAGCGGACGGGTGCCCACCAGGGCTCGGAGATCGGCGAGGAACGGGGGAATGGCCATGCGCCGCAGCCTAGGCCCTGTCCGGCGGGGCCCCGGGCCGACGCCACCGACGGGCGGCCCGCGGCGCGCAGGCTCATCGCGCGAGACCGCCCTCCGGGCGCAGCAGGGCCAGCACGGTCAGCCCGAGGATCCGCAGGTCGAGCCGGAGCGAGCGGTGCTCCACGTACCAGAGGTCGAGTTCGGCCCAGTCCGGCCGGGCGAGCGGGTGGCGGGCCTGGAGTTGGGCCCAGCCGGTCAGTCCGGGCCGGACGTCGAGCCGGCCGCGCTCGCGGCGGGAGTAGCGGACCGCCTGGTCGGGGCGGACTGGCCGGGGGCCGATCACCCCCATCTCGCCGCGGGCGACGTTCCACAGCCGGGGCAACTCGTCCAGGCCGGTCCGGCGGAGCAGGGCGCCGAGCCGCCCTCCCCGGCTGGTCCGGAAGCGGAGGACCTGGAACTCCCGGCCGTGCCGTCCGGCCCGGGACAGCCGCAGGAGCACCGGGCCGCGCGCCGTGCAGCGCAGCAGGGCGGCGATCACCAGGGCCAACGGGAGCGCGACGATCCCCGCCAGGGCGGCGAGGGCGAGGTCCCCGCCGCGCCTCATCCGGCGGGCACGGTGGTGCGCGGTGCGCCGTCCGGCTTCCCGCCGGGTCCTCCGCCCGGATCTCCGCCCGGATCGGACGTGGCGCTGCCGCCCATCTCTTCCCCTCCACGGCACCGTCGAGCCGCAAGAACGCATTCACAGTAGGGGCGCCTCGGAGCCGTCGCCCGGGAATGGTGAAAGAAGTGGGCAGAGGATTGTCCGACAGGCCGAAATTCGGTCGATCTGACCAATATTGCTCGATCTGCTGCTCGACCTGCCACCTGGAATGCCGAGGGCAATCGAAGTACAGCCGTTCACCGAAGGCCGGCCGGCCGCCGAGGCGGTCAGAGCGCGGCGCGGCGGCGGTACCGCAGCAGCCCGAACGCGATCCGGCCGAGCAGCAGCACTCCCGCGGCCAGACAGCCCGCCACCGCCATCGCCCAGGCCGGACCGTCACTGTCCGGAACGATCACCGCCACCACAATGCCCAGCGCGAGGCAGGCCAAACCCACCATCGCCAGCGGAAGCTGGTGGGTGACCAGGGCACCACCACTCCACGCACGGGCCATCCTGGTCGCGCCGTGCAGGTGGAAGGGATCACGGTCCGCATCTGCCATGAGCCCAAGGTACCCCCGGCGAACGCCGGAGGCAGCCCGCGGGGAGTGAACGTTCGACCACCCGGTGCGACCGGCCCGCCGACCTCGCCCGAGCCCCCCGCGGCCCGGCCCCGATCGTGCATTCCGGCTCCACAATCAGTCCACATCAGTTCACATCAGTCCACGAAAAATCCTCGTCCCCCCGGTACAACCATCCACTCGGTGCAGCGGTCTCAATGGCATTGAGCGATCCAGGAGCCGTTCGCGGGAAGGGTGCGAGCCCCCACCGCGGACCGGAATACCCAGGAGGCGGAGCCGCCTCCTCCTGGGGTCGGAGGCCGGGCTCCGTCCTCCGGCGGTACCGCCACGCCGCTCGGCGACCGAGGGGGAACCGTGCCGCAGTCCCAGTCCACCACGTCGATCTCCATGGCCCCCACCAGGCCCGTCCCGTTCGTGCGCCCGCTGCCGACGGCCACCCGCCGCCACCCGACCGCCGACCGGGGCCGGGCAGACGCGCGGGGCGAATGGCTGCGGTTCGCCCCCGTCCAACCCCTGTTCCGCGCCCGCGCCGCACAACGCCTCGCCGTCCTCGCCTACCACGGCGTCACCGACCACCGGTCCTTCGGCGCCCAGCTCGACCGGCTCCGAAGACTCGCCACCCCGGTCTCGCTCACCGCCGTCCTCCAAGCCGCCACCGAACAGCGGCCACTGCCGCCCCGCAGCGTCCTGGTCACCTTCGACGACGCCGACCGCAGCGTCCTCACCCACGCCCTGCCCGCCCTCGACGCCCGCGGCATTCCCGCCACCGCCTTCGTCATCTCCGAGCTCATCGGCACCGAACGCCCCTTCTGGTGGCACGAGGCCGACTTCCTCGCCCGGCACGGCGGCCGTGCCCGCTCGCTCGACTGCGGGCACCCCTCCCAGTTGCTCCCCCGGCTCAAGGCCATGCCCGACCCCGACCGGCGGCGCAGCCTGCACGAGCTCCGGGTCAGCGCCGACCGCCGCCCACCCCGCCAGGAGCAGCTCACCCCCGCCGACCTGCTCGCCCTGCGCGACGGCGGCGTCGCCATCGGCAACCACACCCAGGGGCACCCCTGCCTCGGCCGCTGCGACGACGCCACCGTCCGCGCCGAGATCACCGGCGCCCACGAAGCCCTCACCCGCTGGCTCGGCGAACCCCCCACCGCCTTCGCCTACCCGGACGGCGGGCACGACCCGCGTGCCGAAACCGTCCTCCAGGAACTCGGCTACCGCCTCGGCTTCCTCTCCGACCACCGGCTCGGCCCCCGCATCCCCTCCCACCCGCTCCAGATCAGCCGCCTCCAGGTCGACTCCACCACCAGCACCCGCCGCTTCGACACCATCCTCTCCGGCCTCGAACCCGCCTACCGCCGCTGGCGCCGCCAAGCCGTCGCCTGACCGGCCGGGGCACGCAAGGGGGACGCAGGGGCACTCAAAGACACTCGGGGGCAAAAATGAGCCCTGCCGGGGATCGGCACGGTACGCCTGGGGGGCGAAATTTGGCCCTGCCTCAGCGGCCAACCACCCGCCCGTGGGGCAAAGCCTTGCCCCACGGGCACAGAACGTCGGTCAGGCCGACCTCCCGCATCAGCCGCCGCAGCCGGGGCGGCGATCCAGGGGCAGCCGGCCACCACGGGGCTCCTCGACCAACCCCCGGAAGTTGGAGGGCAAAGATTTGCCCCTCAACTCATGACAGAGAACCTGCCCGCGGCTGCCCCGGATGGGGATCAGCTGCGGTGGCCTTCCGCTCGGGCTGAAGGGCGGACCGCCGGCGGGCGAAACTTGGCCCGTCGGTGGTGAGGGTGACGGTCACGCCGGCAGCGTGCTGCGCATCAGGGCGGCGAGGGTGCGCCCTTGGGGGTAGAGGAGTGCGGCCGGGGGGAGGGCGGCGGGGGCGCCGGCGTGGAGCACGGTGATGGTACCGGCGCCGGTACGGGTGGGGTCGGTGACGCGGCGCAGGGCCTGGGCGGCGACGGCGTCGGCGGAGCCGTGCAGGGTGAGCGCCGGGGAGGCGGTGGGGGCGACGGCGGCACGGATGCGGTCGTCGACCAGTTCGTAGTGCGTGCAGCCGAGGACGATCGCCGCGGTGCCGGCGGGGGTGCGGGCGGCGGCGTCGGCGATGGCGTCGGTGATGCCGGCGTCGTCGCCGTGTTCGATGGCGTCGGCGAGGCCGGGGCAGGCGACCTCGGTCACGTCCGCGGTGCCGCCGAAGTCGCGGATCAGGCCGCGCTGGTAGGCGCTGCCGGTGGTGGCCGGGGTGGCCCAGATGGCGACGGAGCCGCCGAGGGCGGCGGCGGGCTTGATCGCCGGGACGGTGCCGACGACGGGCAGCCCGGGTTCGAGTTCGGCCCGGAGGGTGGCGAGCGCGTGCACGGAGGCGGTGTTGCAGGCGATGACCAGCGCGTCCGGTTCGAGCTCCGCGGCGGCGAGCGAGCAGCCTCGGGCGAGGTCGGTGACCTCCTCGGGCGTGCGCGGCCCCCAGGGCATCGAGGCCGGGTCGGAGGAGAGCACCAGATCGACGTCCGGGCGCAGCTTCCGAAGGGCGGCGGCGGCGGCCAGCAGGCCGATTCCGGAGTCCATCAGTGCGATCTTCACGGGGCAAGACTTTAGTCGATCCGCCCGATCCGGCCGGTTCTGCGGCAAACTGCGGGAGTGACCGTCCTGTTGTGGATCGCCGCGTTCTCCCTGCTGGTCTGGCTCTGGTTGGCGTGCTGCCACGGGCTGTTCTGGCGCACCGACGTGCGGCTTCCGCCGCGCCGTCCGCCGGTGCGCTGGCCGCGGGCGGTGGTGGTGGTGCCGGCCCGGGACGAGGCGCAGGTGCTGCCGGTGAGCCTGCCGACGCTGCTGGCGCAGAAGTACCCGGGGCGGGCGCGGGTGATCCTGGTGGACGACCACAGTTCGGACGGCACGGGCGCGGTGGCGGCGGAGCTGCGGACGATGGACGGGCTGGAGCTGACCGTCACGACTCCTCCCCCGCTGCCCCCGGGGTGGACGGGCAAGTTGTGGGCCCTGCGGCACGGGGTGGAGCTGGCCGGTCCGGACGTCGAGTACCTGCTGCTGACGGACGCGGACATCGCGCACGGGCCGGACTCGCTGGCGGAGCTGGTGGCCGCGGCGGAGAGCAACGGGCTGGACCTGGTGTCGCAGATGGCCCGGCTGCGGGTGGAGACCGGCTGGGAGCGGCTGATCGTGCCGGCCTTCGTCTACTTCTTCGCGCAGCTGTACCCGTTCCGCCGGAGCAACCGGCCCGGTGGGCGGACGGCGGCCGCGGCGGGCGGCTGCTCGCTGGTGCGGCGGGAGGCGCTGGAGCGGGCCGGCGGGGTGGCCGCGATCCGGGGCGCGGTGATCGACGACGTGTCGCTGGCGCGGGCGGTGAAGTCCTCGGGCGGGCGGACCTGGCTGGGGCTGGCCGGGGCGGTGGACAGCGTCCGGCCGTACCCGCGGCTGGAGCAGTTGTGGCGGATGGTGTCGCGCAGCGCGTACGCCCAGTTGCGGCATTCGCCGCTGCTGCTGCTCGGGACGGTGCTGGGGCTGGGGCTGGTGTACCTGGTGCCGCCGGTGGCCGCGGCGGCCGGGCTGGTCGCGGGGGCGCCGGCGGTGGCGGTGGCGGGCGGGGCTGCCTGGGCGCTGATGGCGGGCACCTACCTGCCGATGGTGCGGTACTACCGGCAGCCGGCGCCGGCCGTGCTGCTGCTGCCCTTCACGGCGGGGCTGTACCTGCTGATGACGGTGGACTCGGCGGTGCAGCACTGGCGGGGCCGGGGCGCGGCGTGGAAGGGCCGGACGTACTCACGGGCCTGAGCGTGCCGGGGCCCGAATTCGCGGGCGCGGCAGTCCGGTCGGCTCCATACTGCTCGGATGGACCGTCAGAGGATCTCCCGTCTCGCCCATGCCCACCACCCGATCGCGGCGCCGCTGACGGACGAGTCGGTGGCCCTGCTGCTGGAGCGCGCGACCGCCGGAGCGGCGGACGGCCGGGCGCTGGACCTCGGCTGCGGCGAGGGGGCGTGGCTGGTCCGGGCGCTGGCGGCGCGTCCGCGCTGGCGGGCGGTGGGGGTGGATCTGGACGCGGCGGCGCTGACCCGGGCCAGGGAGGCGGCGACCGCGCTCGGCGTGGTGCGCCGGATCGGCCTGCACCACGTGGACGCACGGCAGTTCAGCTCGGTCGAGCCCTTCGACCTGGTGCTGTGCGTGGGTGCCACCCACGCCTTCGGCGGGCTGCTGCCGACGCTGGCGGCGGCCCGCGAGCACCTGGCCCCGGGCGGGCGGGTGCTGGTCGGCGAGGGCTTCTGGGAGCGGGAGCCGTCCCGGGCGGCCCTGGACGGGCTGGGCGCGGCCCAGGACGACTACGCGGACCTGGCGACCACCACCGACCGGGTGCTGGCGGACGGCTGGACACCGGTGTCCGGGTACGTGAGCAGCCGGCAGGAGTGGGACGACTACGAGTTCGCGTGGACGGGCACGCTGGCCGAGTGGGCGCTGGAGCACCCGGACGACCCCGACGCGGCGGCCGCCCGGGAGGCCGCGGACCGGCACCGGCGGGAGTGGCTGCACGGCTACCGGGGGACGCTCGGCTTCGTGACGTACCTGCTGCGCCGGGACTGACCGCCCGGCGGAGCGGGCCGCCGGAGGGCTGTTCGGTCCCGGCCCGCGGCGGGCTCAGTGCCCGCGCAACTGCTCCTGCTGGACCAGGTAGTCCAGCACCTCGGGCATCGCCTCGACGCCGCCGGCCTTGCTCGGCGAAGTCCGGTACTCGCCCTGGACGACCACCGTCGGCAGCTCGTTGACGCCGTAGCGGACGAACTCGACGGCGGCCTCGTCGACCGACCGCGCCACCTCGTCGGAGCGGTACGTCCGGCGGAAGAGCTGCGCGTCCACGCCGTGGCGCACCGCCCAGTCGGTGGCGGTGGCCTCGGTGGTGAGGTCGGTCTGGTCGGTGTGCACCGAGCGGAAGACGCTGCTCTGCAGGCGCTCGACCAGGCCCAGGCGCTCGAGCGTGTAGTACAGGCGCGCGTGGCCGCGCTGGGCGCCCTCGTCCGGGCTGCCCGGCCAGATCGCCGGGACGCGCCGCAGGGCGACGTCCGCGCGGTGCTTCTCGGCCCAGGCCTGCAAGGGCTGTTCGAGCTGCTGGGAGTGGACGCAGTCGTACCAGAAGAACTCGGCCGCCTCCGTGCGGACGCTCTCGCGCACCGGCTGCGGATGGTCGAGCTTGACGAACTGGGATCCCTCGGAGGGGGGTTGGTGACTCACCGCGCCGGCCTGGAGGGGGGATACGGCGATCCCGGCGGCGATGGCGAACAGGACGGTGGACCGCAGCAGCGACTTCGAGTTCACACCGGGCAGTGTGCTGGCGGCGGTTCGTTACCGTCGAGTTCGGCCGGGCGCGCTGGCCCGGATTCGCCCGATCGGCCCAGCCCGACGCCCAGCCCGGCGCCCGGCCCGGCGCGCGACTCGACGCCCGGCCCGGCCCGCCGCCGCGGGTCTGTCACGGACCGGTGCGCACCCCCGGGCCACCCCCCGCCCACACCTCGGCGACCAGCCCCTGCCAGGCGTCCACCACGGCGCCGAGCTCGAAGTGCTCCAACGCGTGCGCCCGGGCGGCCGCGCCGAGGCCCGCACGGTTGCACGCCAGCACCTTGGCCAGCGCCTCGGCGAGGGCGAGCGGGTCCCCGGGGGCGACGAGCGCGCCGGTGGCACCGTCCCGGACCACCTCGCGCACCCACCCGACGTCGGTGGCGACGGCGGGCACGCCGGCCAGCGCGGCCTCGATCAGCGCGCCGGGCACGCCCTCGCTGTCGCTGGTGAGCAGCAGCGCGTCGGCGGCCCGGTAGAGCGGCGCCGGGTCGGGCAGGGCGCCGAGAAAGTGAGCGCGGGCGGCGGCCGGGTGGCGGGCCAGCGTCTCGCGCAGCGGGCCGTCCCCGGCGATGGCCAGCCGGACGTCCGGCAGCCGGTCCAGGACGTCGAGGGCGAGGTCGAGCCGCTTCTCCGGGGAGATCGCGCCGATCCAGGCGACCAGCAGGACGTCGGCGGGCAGGCCGAGCGCGTGCCGGGCGGCGCGCCGGTCGGCCCGGCCGTCGGCGGGCGGATAGCTCTCGGCGGCCCGGGAGTTGGAGATCACGTGGACCTTGCCGTCGGGCAGCCGGAACTGCCCCTCCAGGACGGCGCGGGCCTCGTCGGTGAGCGTGGTGACGGCTGCCGCGCGGTGCATCAGCGCGCCGCCGCGCACCCGGCGCAGCCGGTTCGCCGTCCAGTAGCGGGGGTGGCCGACGGAGACGTAGACGAAGGGGGTGCGGGTGCCGGCCAGGGCGAGGGCGCAGGCCGCCAGGGTGTCGGAGCCGTGGGCGAGGACCACGTCGGCGCCGCGGGCGGCCGCGCGCAGCGCCCGCAGGGTGCCGGGGCGCAGACGGCCGGAGCCGAGGACGGCGGCGCGTAAGTCCTCCTCGTCGGCGCAGGCGCCGGGGTGCGGGTCGGGCTGCCGGTCGAGCCCGTCGGGGCGGGCGCCCGGACCGGCGCCGGCGCGAACTCCGGTGCGGTCCGCGGCGCGGGGCCCGGGGAGGGCGGGCCCGGCGGCCGGGTGCGGGGCGAGGGCGCACAGCGCGGAGGCCTGGCCCCGGCGGCGCAGTTCCCGGTGGAGGTCACGGGCGAAGTTCTGGGCGCCGCCGCGGCGTGGATCACTGATCAGGTGCAGGACGCGGGGACGGGTTCCGGCCGGGTCGGCCGACGTATGGTCGGGCATGGACCGACCTTGGCACAGCGCCCCGCGCCGTACAGCCCCTTCGCGCAACCTGGTGGTGGCCCGTGCGCCCGCGTGAATACACCTGATGTGCGCTGCTCGACTGCGGCCGTGCGCCGGTTGCTCCCGTCGTGCGCCCTGTTCCGCCCCCTCTCGCCCTGCCTCGCCCCGCCTCGCCCCGCCGCACCCCGGCGTCCGACCCCGGCCGCCGTACGGCTGGCGGGCCTGACGGCCACCTGCGATGCTGATCACCAGTCAGGGGGCGTCCGGCACGGGAGAACGGACGCGCCCGCAGCGGGCGGGGGTGGCCGGTGCAGGTGCTTCTGGTGGTCGACAGTGTGAACCGGGCCGGCGGGGCGGAGCGCGCCCTGGTCTCGATGGCTCCCCAACTGGTGCGCGCCGGAGTCACGTTGGACGTCGCCTACCTCTACGACTCCCCCGGCGGCTGGCAGCCGGAGCTGACCGCGGCGGGCGCCGCCGTGTTCGGCGTCGGCCGACCGACCGGGGCCGCCACCGCCGCCGCGCTGCGCCGGCTGATCCGCGAACGCCGGCCCGATCTCGTCCACACCGCCCGCCACGCCTCGGACGTGCTCGGCCGGGCCGCCGCCCTGGCCGCCCGCACCCCGGTGGTTTCCAGCCTGCTCGACCCCGCGTACGGACCGGAGCAGTCGGCGGCGCACGGGGCGAGCCCCTGGCGGATGCGCACCGCGCAGGCCCTGGACGCGGCCACCGCCCAGGGCGCCCGCCGCTTCCACGCGCTCACCCGGCACGTGGCCGGCACGATGGCGCGGCGGCTGCGCATCCCCCGGCGGCGGATCGACGTGGTGCCGCGCGGGCTCGACCCGGAGCTGCTGGGCACGGCCACCCCGGAGCGGCGGGCCGCCGTGCGCGGTGCCCTGGAGCTGGCGCAGGACGTGCCGGTGGTGCTGGCCGCCGCCGGCCAGCACCACCGGAAGGGCCTGGACGTGCTGTTGGCGGCCTGGCCGGCGGTCCGGCGCGCGCAGCCGGGGGCCGTCCTGCTGCTCGCCGGCGCGGCGGGCCCGGAGAGCGCACGGCTGCGGGCGCTCGCCGAGTCCGCCGGGAGCGTCCGCCTGCTCGGGCCGCGCGAGGACGTGGCCGATCTGATGGCCGCTGCCGACGTGCTCGCCGTGCCGTCCCGCTGGGCGGGCCAGGGCGGCACGGCGATCGAGGCGATGGGCGTCGGGGTGCCGCTGGTCTGCGCGGACGTGCCGGCGTTGCGCGAGACGGTCGGCTCGGAGGACTACGCCCGGCTGGTGGCACCGGAGCGGCCGGCCGAACTGGCGGCGGCGGTCGTCGACACGCTGGACGACCGGGCGGCGGCGCGGGTGCGGGCGAAGGCCGCGCGGGCGCGGTTCCTGGCCTCGTTCACGCTGTCCCAGGTGTCCGCGCACATGGTCGAGTTCTACGAGCGCGCGCTGCGGGTGCGGCCGCTCTGACCCCTCCGGCCCGGCGGCGGCCGGATCGACCCGTACGCGGAGCGCCCGGGCTCCGCCCGGAACCGGCCGGCGAGTCCTGCGGCCCGTTACGCGGATCGGGTGAACGCGGTTGGACCTCGGCCCGGCCCGGTCGGCAGGATGTCCGGCCGGGGCGCCCGTCACGCTGCCTCATCTCCCCCTTCCCCGTACGGATTTGGAGTCACCCGGTGTTCAAGGGATTCCGCAGCTTCCTGCTGCGCGGCAACGTGGTGGACCTCGCAGTCGGCATCGTGATCGGCGCGGCCTTCACCGCCGTGGTCACCGGGTTCGTCACCGCCTTCCTCACCCCGCTCATCGGGGTCGCCACCGGCGCCGTCGGCGACTTCACCCAGAAGACCTTCGAGGTGGCCGGCGCCCGGTTCCCGTACGGGGTCTTCGTCAACGCGCTGATCGGGTTCGTGCTGGTCGCCGCGGTGATCTACTTCGCCGTGGTGCTGCCGGTCGGCAAGCTGCAGGCGCGCTTCGAGTCGGCCAAGCCGGCGCCGGTCGTGAAGGTCGACTGCCCGGAGTGCCTGAGCCCGATTCCGGCCGCGGCGACCCGCTGCTCCTTCTGCACCTCGGAGGTCTCGGGCCGGCCGGGTCTCCCGGCGCAGGCGCAGGCGTTGCAGGCGAGCTGACCACGGGCCCGAGGCCGCTGACGGGGACTTTATTCCCGAAACATTCACGAGCCCTCGTCGGACCGTCGGCGGGGGCTCGAATGCGCCGGCGCACGCCCTGTCCGCAAAAGTTTCTCCGGCGGGCCCCGAACCGTCCACCGCCCGGTCACCGCAAGGGTTCGCCGCGCCGCCGTCCGGGTACTGTTCGATCACTGACGGCACGCCAAGGTTGTCCGGAACTGAACGCCGGTATGTCCGTTCTTCCTACTTTCGAAACCTTTGTGCGAGCGAAGACTGTGTAAACAGTCGAACTGCTCCCCCTCCCGCTCTCCTCAGCAGGCGCGTTGTGGGCTTACCGTATGCCCCATGACCTCGCCCCGCTCCTACGACGGAGTCGGCTACCCCTCTCCGTCCTTCTCCTCCGGCACGCCGATCTACGACAGCCTCGTGGCTGAGCGCGGCGTCCCCCAGATCGCACCCATCAACGTGCCGGCGGCCCTGCCGCCGGCCATGTCGTCCGGTTACGGGGCCAGCGCCGGCCCGTCCTACGAGAACCGGTACGGCAACGGGTACGAGAGCGCCGGCAGCAACCTCCCCGCGCTGCCGCCCGCCCGCCTCGCCCTGGGCCCCGGCCCGAGCAGCGGCCCCTCCGCCGGTCCCGCCACGGCGTACATCCCCGCGCAGCCGGCGCCGGCGTACGCCTCCGCGCCCCAGCCGCCCGTCCCCGGCTACGGCGCCCCCCAGCAGTACCAGCGGCCGCAGCCCGCCGCACCGGCCTTCGCGCAGACCGCCAGCGGCGGCTACCAGCCGACCGGCGGCCAGAGCTTCGGCGGCCAGAACACCTTCATCGGCGGCCAGGGCGGCCAGCAGTCCTTCGGCGCGCAGCCGATCGGCGGTCCGGGCGCGTTCGGCCCCGGGCAGCCGGGCGGCCAGCCGCAGGCCGGTCCGCAGAGCTTCGGCGGCCCCGGTCCGGCCGGCCCCGGCTTCCAGGGCCAGGGCGGCGACCAGGGCTTCGGCGGCGCCCAGCTGCGCCCGGCCATGGCGCCGGTCCGCCCGATGCAGCCGCAGCGCCCGGGCCCGTACGGCGAGCCCGGCAACAACGCCTACAACGCGGGGGGCCAGCAGGGCGGCTACCAGCAGCAGGGCCAGGGCTACTGAGCCACTGACCTCCAGGGCCGGACCCCACCCGGCCCGCACCCGCACCACCTGAGCACCACCCGGCGCGCTCCCCGCGCCGGGCGTACGGAGAAACGGGTCATCCACGGACCGCCCGGAACGCCCCCCACGGCGTCCCGGGCGGTCCGTGCGCGTACGGGGCTCCTGCGGACCGCCGGGAACCGGCTGGCAGGATGGGGGGATGCAGCTCACCGGACTCCACGTCTACCCCGTCAAGTCCATGTACCGCCTGAGCCCGGACACCGCCGCCGTCGAACCCTGGGGCCTGGCCGGAGACCGCCGCTGGATGCTCGCCGACGCCACCGGACGCTTCGTCAGCCAGCGCGAGAACGCCGCCCTCGGCCAGATCCGGCCCGACCTGCTGCCCGACGGCGCGCTCTCCCTCACCGCCCCCGGCGGCTCCCGGATCGAGGTCCCCGCGCCCGCCGTCGCGGCCGGCGACCCGCTCGCCGAGGTCGAGGTCTGGGGCACCCGCTTCCGCGCCGCCGAGGCCGCCAAGGAGGTGCACCGGTGGATCGTCGAACACCTCGGCGACTACCGCCTGGTCCACCTGGACGACCCGCGCGCCCGGCCGGCCGACCCCGACTACGCCGAGCCCGGCACCACCGTTTCGATGGCCGACGGCTTCCCCCTGCTGCTCACCACCACCGCCTCGCTGGAGCGGCTCAACGAGCTGATCGCCGCCGAGCACCCCGACGGCCACGAGCCGCTGCCGATGGAGCGCTTCCGCCCCAACGCCGTGGTGGGCGGCGCCGAGCCGTGGGCCGAGGACGGCTGGCGCCGGATCCGGATCGGCGACCTCACCTTCAAGGTGGTCAAGCCCTGCGGCCGCTGCGTCATCACCACCACCGACCAGGAGAGCGGCGAGCGGCGCGGCCCCGAACCGCTGCGCACCCTGGCCCGGCACCACCGGCTGCTGAAGAAGGCCGCGTTCGGGCAGAACCTGATCCCGGAGCGGCCGGCCGGCACCACCGGCGACGTGCTCGGCACGCTGCGCGTCGGCGACCGGGTCGAGGTGCTGGAGGACGGGGCGCAGTGGCCCGCCGACGCGCGGGGGTGAACCGGCGGCGCGCCGGTTCACCGGCTCCCCCGGCCGCCCCCGCGGCGCGGCCCCGGCTCGGAACCACGGGTGTGCGCGCTCGTTGAACATGTGGTCGGAACCTGTGGCGAAGGCGCGAGCCCCCGGTGCCCGCGCGACCGCGGCCGACCGGACCACCCGTGGAGGCGCGCTACGGTGGGCGGGCGGCCCGCGCGTACGGCCCGTTGAACGCCGGCTCGACGAAGGTGGGGACGACAGACCGTCATGGCAGAGCACAGGGTCCGGGTCACCCAGGACAGCGCATCCCGCTGGCGCCGCCGCGCAGGCGAGTACGACACCCTCGCGGAGGCCCTCGCGGCCGCCGAACCGGGCGACACCGTGACCGTCCGGCCGGGGACGTTCCGGGAGAACGTGCTGCTGGACAAGCCCGTGACGATCGTCCCGGCCCAGGGCCCGGGCACCGTCCGGATCGACCCGCCGTCCGGAGTGGCGCTGACCGTCACCGCCGACGCCACCGTCCGCGACCTCGTCGTCGAAGGCGGCGACAGCTCCACCCCGGCCGTCCTGATCACCGGGCCGCAGACCGCGCCCGCGCTCAGCGGCTGCCGGATCGAGACCCGCTCCGCCACCGGCATCGAGATCACCGACGGCGCCCGGCCCACCCTGCGCGGCTGCGTCGTGGCCAACCCGGCCGGACTCGGGCTGCGCCTGCGCGGCCCCGGCACCGCCGCCGCCCTGGAGGACTGCGAGGTCGCCGCCGCCGGGCAGGCCGGACTCGCCGTCCTCGGCGGCGCCACCGCCGCCCTCGACCGCTGCCGGGTCCACCACGCCGCCGGCGCCGGCGTCCTGCTCTCCGACCCTGGCAGCGCCGCCGAACTGACCGGCTGCGAGATCTACGAGATCCGCGGCAGCGGCGTCCAGGCCGAGTCGCAGGCCCGCGGGCGGCTCGTCGACTGCGAGATCCACCGGGTCACCGGCAACGGGCTGACCCTGGACGGCGAGGCCGAACTCGTCCTCACCGGCTGCCGGGTGCACGACCTGCCGGAGAACGGCGCCGACCTGCGCGGCCGCTCCCGGCTCAGCCTCGACCACAGCACCGTCCGGGACTTCGGGCGCGGGGCGCTCTCGGTCTGGGACCAGGGCACCGAGGCCGTCGCCGAGTCCTGCCAGATCCACGGCTCCACCGGCGAGTACCCGGCGCTGTGGGTCAGCGACGGTGCCCGGCTCACCCTCACCGACTGCTCGCTGTACGACCTGCCGGACGCGCTGTTCGTCCTCGACCGGGACTCCGCCGCGATCGCCGCGGACTGCTCCTTCAGCCGGATCCGCAGCTCGGCGGTCTCGGTCAGCGGCGGCGCGGCGGTGACCCTCACCGGCTGCCGGGTCCAGGAGGCCGGCACCGGCCTGTGGTTCCGCGACCACGGCAGCGGCGGCCTGCTCACCGGCTGCGAGATCTCCGACGTGGCCACCGGGGTGATCGTCACCAAGGGCGCCGACCCGGTGCTGCGCGACTGCACCGTCCGGGCCAGCACCGACGCCGGCGTGTACGTCTCGGCGCAGGGGCGGGGCACCTTCGAGGACTGCCGGGTCTCGCACGGCAAGGGCTTCGGCTTCCACATCATCGACGGCTGCCGCACCCAGCTGACCCGCTGCCGGGCCGAACAGAACGAGCGGGCCGGCTTCGAGTTCTCCGAGCCCGGGCCGGTCGCCGAGGGCTGCACCTCGGACGACGTCGGACCGGCGGCCGGCGCGGCCGAGGTACCGGGCCCGCGGACCGCCCAACTGGCCTCCGCCACCGCCCCGTTGGCCGGGAGGGCCGGTGTGGGCGGGATGGCCGGCACCGCCGTCGCGACGTCCGCTGCGGCTGCCGCCACCTCGGCGATCGCCCCGATCCCGGACTGCCGGCCCGCCGACGAGGCGCTCGCCGAACTGGACGCACTGGTCGGGCTGGCCACCGTCAAGCAGGAGGTGCGCACGCTCATCGACCTGATCTCCGTCGGCAAGCGCCGCCGCCAGGCCGGGCTCAAGGCGCCCTCGCTGCGCCGGCACCTGGTGTTCACCGGCGCCCCCGGCACCGGCAAGACCACCGTCGCCCGGCTCTACGGCGAGATCCTCGCCTCGCTCGGGGTGCTCCAGCGCGGACACCTGGTCGAGGTGGCCCGGGTCGACCTGGTCGGCGAGCACGTCGGCTCCACCGCGATCCGCACCGCCGCGGCCTTCGACAGCGCGCGCGGCGGGGTGCTCTTCATCGACGAGGCGTACGCGCTCGCCCCCGAGGACGGCGCGCGCGACTTCGGGCGGGAGGCCATCGACACCCTGGTCAAGCTGATGGAGGACCACCGGGACGAAGTGGTCGTCATCGTGGCCGGCTACACCCTGGAGATGAAGCGCTTCCTCTCCGCCAACCCCGGTGTCTCGTCCCGCTTCTCACGCACCATCACCTTTCCCGACTACACGGCGGACGAGCTGCTGGAGATCGCCCGGGCCCAGTGCGCCGAGCACGAGTACGCGCTCGCGGAGGCGACCGAGGGCGTGCTGCTGGACCACTTCGCCCGGCTGGAGCGCGGCCCCAACTTCGGCAACGGGCGCACCGCACGGCAGGTCTTCGAGACCATGGTCGAGCGGCACGCGATGCGGGTCGCCCACCTCGCGGACCCGTCGACGGAGGAGCTCCAACTCCTCGTCCCGGCCGACCTGCCGGGCGCACCGCTGCCCTGACGCCGGCGACTCGGCGCCGTGGCGTCGGGCGGGCGACGACCTCGGCGCCGGGCGGGCGGGCGACGACCTCGGCGTCAGCCCGTCCAGGCGCCACCGGCGAGGAAGGACTCCAACACGGCCCGGTACGGCGCGATGTCGATCCGCTCGCCGGCCAGCCAGTCGTCCGAGTAGTACTTGTCCAGGTAGCGGTCGCCCGGGTCGCAGATCAGACCGACCACGCTGCCCCGCCGCCCCGCCGCCCGCATCTCGGCGACGATCTTCAGCGCGCTCCACAGCCCCGTCCCGGTGGACGCTCCCGCCTTCTTCCCGAGCACCTGCTCCAGCACCCGCACGGCGGCGACGGAGGCGGCGTCCGGCACCTTCATCATCCGGTCGATCGCCCCCGGGACGAAGCTCGGCTCCATCCGGGGCCGTCCGATGCCCTCGATCCGCGAGCCCCGCTCGCAGACGGCGTCCGGGTCGTGGTGCACCCAGCCGTCGAAGAAACAGGAGTTCTCCGGGTCGGCGACGCAGATCCGGGTGTCGTACTGCATGTAGTGCACGTACCGGGCGATGGTCGCCGAGGTGCCGCCCGTCCCGGCGGTGGCGACGATCCAGGCCGGCTCGGGGTGCGGCTCCAGGCGCAGCTGGGCGAAGACCGACTCGGCGATGTTGTTGTTGCCGCGCCAGTCGGTGGCCCGCTCGGCGTAGGTGAACTGGTCCATGTAGTGCCCGCCGGTGCTCTCGGCGAGCCGGGCGGAGGCCTCGTACACCTCGTCCGAGCGGTCGACCAGGTGGCACTCGCCGCCGTGGAACTCGATCAGGTCGATCTTGGCCTGGCTGGTGCTCTTGGCCATGACCGCGATGAACGGCACCCCGACGAGCTGCGCGAAGTACGCCTCCGAGACGGCGGTGGAGCCGCTGGAGGCCTCGATCACCGGCTTGCCGGGGCGGATCCAGCCGTTGCAGAGCCCGTGGAGGAAGAGCGAGCGGGCCAGGCGGTGCTTGAGCGAGCCGGTCGGGTGGGTGGACTCGTCCTTGAGGTAGAGGTCGATCCCCCACTCACCCGGCAGCGGGAAGCGCAGCAGGTGGGTGTCGGCGGAGCGGTTGGCGTCGGCCTGGACCTTGCGCACCGCCTCCTTGAGCCAGGCGCGGTACTGCGGGTCGGTCCGGTCGACGTCGACGGTCGACTCGACGCCCGCAATCGGCTCGACGCCGACGGTCGGCTCGACGCCCGCGGTCGGCTCGATGCCGCCCGCTCCGCCGGACTGGGTCCCGCCGGGTTGGGTGCTCATGGCCACTCTCCCTCGTTACGACCCCCCACTGCTCACTACGAGTGTAGGAGAGTCACGATAAGTGACCGTTTTCGCAGCCCCAGCTTCCGCTTATCGCCCTGGTCCGACCTGTCGCCCCCCAGCCCGACGCCCGGCCCCGGAATCAGCCCGCCGTCACCGACTGCGGGTCCGCCAGGTACGGCCCCCAGCCCAGCTCCGCCGCACCCGCGAGTGCACCGTGCGCCAGCTCCGCTCCGACGATCGGCACCCGTCCGCTGCGCCCCCACAGGCTACGCTCGGCGACCACCGCGCGCAGCCGCTCGGGCGCGGCCTCCAGCAGGTCGAGGTGGAGCCCGCTGAGGACCACCCGGTCCGGGTTGAGGATGTTGGCGACGCCCGCGAGTCCGAGCCCGAGCCGGTCGATGACGTGTTCCACGGCGGCCCGCGCGCGTTCGTCGGTGGCGGCCGCCCGGCACAGCTCGCGCGCCTGGTCGAGCAGCGGGCGCCCCGGTTCGGGGGTGAGCCCGGCGGCGGCGAACAGGGCGTCGGGGTCGGTCTCGGAGTTCAGGCAGCCCCGGTTGCCGCACGGGCAGAGCCGGCCCTGCGGGTCGACGGTCAGGTGGCCGACCTCCAGGGCCAGCCCGGCGCTGCCGGTGTGCAGGTGGCCGTCGATCACCAGCGCGCCGCCGACGCCGCGATGGCCGGAGGTGACGAGGAGCAGGTGCCGGGCGCCGCGCCCGGCACCGTGCCGGTACTCGGCGAGCGCGGCGAGGTTGGCGTCGTTGGCGAGGGCGGTGGGCAGCGGCCGACGGGCGCCGGGGCCGTGGTCGGCACGACCCACCTCGACGTCGTACAGGTCGGCGACCGGGGTGCCGCTGGGCCAGGCGAAGTGCAGGGCGGCGAGCGCGGCGCCGTCGGGTTCGGTGACCGGGTTGGGCAGGGCGAGCGCGGCGGCGAGGCAGCGCCGGCTGGTCGCGCGGGCGAGTTCGGCGCCCGCCTCGGCGACGGCGCGCAGCATCCGGACCGGGTCGGTGGCGGCGGGCAGCGGCAGGTGGACGGGCGGGTCGAGCAGCCCGCCGAGGCCGGCCAGGGTGACGCTCAGCCCGTCGGCGTGGATCTGCCCGGCGACCACGACCGGGCCTTGCGGGTCGATCGCGAGCCGGTGCGAGGGGCGTCCGCGTCCGCCGCCGGCCGGGCGCGAGTCCACGGTGATCAGCCCGAGCGCCTCCAGTTCGGCCGTGACGGCCCCGGCGGTGGCCCGGGTGACGTCCAGTGCGCGGGTGAGCGCCGAGCGGGTGGGCGTCTGTCCGGTGTGGATGAGCGAGAGCGCGGGGCCGAGCAGCGTCCGACCGCGATCGGGGGCCGCGCGGCGGTGGGCGTCGCGCTGCGCCTCGAGGTCGGTTCCGGAACCTGGTCGCGGACTTGAAGGTGAGAGCTGCACGCCCCTATTGTGACTTTGTGCCGCTTCGAAACAAAATCCGCCCGCGTCCTCGACCCGACCAGACCTCCCTCCAGTCTCGCAGCACACCCCCCGGAACGGACAGCCCCTGGGGCTCGGCACGGCTCGCGCTCACCGCGTTCTTCGCCGTCGACGGCTTCCTCTTCGCCGCCTGGGTGGTCCGCATCCCGGACATCCGCAGCCAGGTCAACGCCTCGCACAGCGCCCTCGGGCTGGCCCTGCTCTGCCTGTCGATCGGCGCCGTCCTCACCATGCCGCTCGTCGGGCGGCTGTGCCTGCGGTACGGCTCGCGCCCGGTGACCGTCGGCTCGCTCGCCCTGCTCAGCCTCGCCGTCCCGCTGCCCGCACACGCCCACTCGGTCGCCGCGCTCGGCGGCGTGCTGCTGCTCTTCGGCGCCGGCTACGGCGGCGCCAACGTCGCGATGAACAGCGCCGCCGTCGACCTGGTGGCGCAACTGCGACGGCCCGTCATGCCGAGCTTCCACGCCGGGTACAGCCTCGGCGGTCTGCTCGGCGCGGGCCTCGGCGGGCTCCTCGCCGGTGCGCTGAGCACCGCCTGGGCGCTCGCGCTCGGCGGTCTGCTCGGCCTCGCCGTCACCGCCGCCGCGGGCGTCGTCCTGCTGCGCAGCCCGGCCGCGCCGCTGGTCGCGCCCGGCCGCACGGGCGACGGCGGCACCACCGGCGACACCACGAGCGACCACGGCACCCGCACCACGGCCGGCCGCCCCGCCCCGCACCTGCGGCTGCTCGTCCTGCTGCTCGGCCTCACCGCGCTGTGCACCGCGTACGGCGAGGGCGCGATCGCCGACTGGACCACCCTCCACCTCACCGACGACGTCCACGCCAGCCCCGGGACGGCCGCCGCCGGGTACGCCGCGTACGCCTTCGCCATGACCAGCGGAAGGGTCGGCGGCACCTGGCTGTCCATCCGGCTCGGCCAGACCCGGCTGATGCTGCTCGGCGGCCTGACCGCGGCGGCCGGCATGCTGGTCGCCGCCCTCGCCCCGGTGGTGCCGCTGGCCGTCTGCGGGTTCGTCCTGGCCGGCCTCGGCCTCGCCAACCTCTTCCCCCTCGCGATCGCCCGGGCCGGTGCGGCCGGAGGCCCGCAGGGCGTCGCGTTCGCCTCGACGCTCGGGTACGGCGGCATGCTGATCGGCCCGGTGGTGATCGGCTTCCTCGCCGACGCGGCGGGGCTGCCGATGGCCCTGACCACCGTCGCGGTGGCGGCCACGGCGGGGGCGCTCCTGCCGCTGGCCGTCCGTCGGCGCTGACGGGAGCGCCCGGGTCGTCGGCACGGCCGGTCCGACCGCCCCCACCGCCGACGGCCCCGGGCGGCTCCCGACGCGGCCGCGCGCGGACGTGGTGGCAGGATGCGGGCCATGACGAGCAGCGGACGGATCCAGGTACTGCGGGCGGACGAGCGCCCGGCCACGGCATGGCTCAACGGGGGCGGGGTGACCAGGGAGGTCGCCGGTTTCCCGGCCGGGGCCGGGCTGGACGCCTTCGACTGGCGGGTCAGCCTCGCGGACGTCGCGTCGGCCGGGCCGTTCTCGCCGTTCCCCGGCGTCGACCGGGTGATCACCCTGGTCGAGGGCCCCGGCATGACGCTCACCGTCGACGGCGCCGAGCACCTGGTCGACGAACCCTTCCGCCCCTTCGCCTTCTCCGGTGACGCCGTGACGGACTGTCGGCTGTCGGCCGGCCCGGTGGTCGACTTCAACGTGATGACCCGTCGCGGCCGGGTCGACGCCGCCGTGGACGTGCTGACCGCACCGGCCGCCGTGGACGTCCCGCCGGGGGCGACCGTCCTGCTGGTCTGCCTCACCGGTTCGGCCGCCGTCGACGGCGACGCGGTGCTGGAGCGCTACGACGCCGCCCTGCTGGAGGGGGCCGGCCCGCGCGAGGTGCGGGTCCGGACCGGCGGGGTCACCTCCGTGGTCACGCTCCGCCCGTCGCGCTGACGCCGGGGAAGCGGGACGCGCGGGCGCCCGGACACCGGAACGCCGCGGCCCGGGAGGTCTCCCTCCCGGGCCGCGGCGTTCCGACGGGTGCGGATCAGCCGCAGAACACCGGTGTGGCGTGCGCCGGATCCAGGGCGTTGGTCACCAGGTGCAGCGCCGTCGGCGAGAACGCGATCGCCACGTGCTCGGCGAGCGTGATCGGGCAGTGGTTCTGCAGCACCTCGTTGTCGACGGCCGGGCCGGTCAGGAACTGGGTCCGCCACGGGGTGACGACCTCGTCGTACACGGTCGAGATCACCGTGTAGGTCACGCCCGGCACGGTGTCCGGGCGGGAGGCCATCGTGCGGTTGAAGTCGGAGCCCACCGCCTGGTCGCGGCAGGCCTGGCAGACGGTGTAGATCAGGTCCGCGACGCCGGGGAAGTACGGCACGAGCTTGGTGATCCCGTCGAGCGTCGTGCCGTGGTTGGACGGCGCCAGGCCGACCAGCCGGCCGACCTTCGCGGCGCCGCCGAGGAACTTCAGGTAGTAGTTCGGCAGCATGCCGCCCTGCGAGTGCCCGACGATGTCGACCTTGGCCGCGCCGGTCGCCTTCAGCACCAGGTCGACGAACCGCCCGAGTTGGGCGGCCGACTCGGGCACCGGGCCCAGGCCGCCGATCGGCAGCAGCAGGCCGCTGCCGCTGGAGGTGACGCCCGGGATGGTGCCGTAGTCGAGCGCGAAGACGCAGTACCCGAGGCCCTTCAGCAGCGGGGAGAGGGCGAGCCAGTTCTCGTAGCGGTTGGCGAAGGTGCCGTGCACGAGGACCACCGGATCGGGGTGCGCGGCGCTCGGGCGGCAGTTCCAGTCGTTGGCGCCGGGCGGCGAGGCCACCGAGTCACCGTCGGGCGGCAGTTCGGCGGAGGCGGCGGCGGAGGTGATGGAGCGGGCGGCGGCGGGCGCGACGGAGGGGGACGTCGCGGCGCTCGCCGGGGCGGCCGACGCGCCGGCCAGCAGCGCGCCCGCCAGGACGGTAGCGCCGATGGCCCCGCCGAGCCTGCGGCGCACGGGAGTTGCGGAGAAGCGGAGAAGTGGGGTTCTCAACTGTTGCCTCCACGGCGGAAGTTTGTTACCAACAGGTAACCCGAGTGGCTCCATCATGCGGTCGCCCCTCCGGCCCGGCCCTTGGGCGTTCCCCAGACCTGGACGGTGTTCTCTGTGACCGGTCACAACGCACCCGCCGCCTCGCCCGGCCGCTCACCCGACGCCACACCCCGCTGCGAGCCGCACTCCGCGCCCACCGCCACCCCCGGCCGCATGCCCGACCGCACACCCGTCCGCGCGCCCGACCACACCGCCGACCGGATGCCCGGCTGGCGCGTCCCGGTGATCGGCGGCCGGCCCGCCGACCAGCGACTCCTGGGCGGTGTAGGCGAGTTGGCCGAGAGCGTGGTCGCCGCACTGCTGGACCGCGTGCCCGTGTACCACCGCCTGCCCCGCGAACAGCTCACCGGCGAACTCACCCGCGACACCGAGCGCCGGATCCGCGCCCTGGCCCACGCCGTCCGCACCGGACTCCCCACCCCCGACGAGGAGTTCGCCGCCGTCCGGGAGGCCGCCGCCCGCCGCGCCGAGGAGGGCCTGCCGCTGGACGCCGTCCTGCTCGCCCACCATCTCGGGCTGGAGGTCTGCTGGGAGTTCGTCACCCGGCACGCCCGCGACGGCGACGCCGCCGACCTGCTCGTCCTCAACCGGCTGCTGCTCGACCAGCTCCGCCAGGCCACCACCGCCGCCGGCGCCGGCTACCTCGACGAACGCCGCCCGGCCGGCGACCGGCACGCAGCCGCCCGGCAGTCGCTGCTCACCGCGCTGCTCGCCGGCGCCCCGGCGGACGAGGCCGCCGCCCGGGCCGGACTCCGACTACCGCCCCGGTACGCCGTCCTGTGCCTGTCCGTCGCCGACCACCCCGACGAGCACGCCCCCGGCGTCGACCCGGGCATCGCCGGCCGCCGCAAGCTCCGCCGGCTCATCGCCGAACTCGACCACCGGACGCGGCAGTCGGCGATCACCGCGCTCACCCCCTCGGGCGGCCTCGCACTCGTCCCGCTCGGCTCACCCCCGGAGGCCCGGCCGGAGCGAGCGCCCGGGCGACCCGGCACGCCCGCCGAGCTCCCGTGGCAGCACCTGGCCGCCACCGTCGCCGCGGCCGCCCGGGCCGGGGGCGTCCCCGTCCTGGCCGCAGCGGCGGCCGCCGCACCTGGCGAAGTGCCGAGCGCGGCCGCGCTCGCGTTCGAAGTCCTGGACGTGGCCCGCGCGTTCGACCGTCCACCCGGCCTGTACCGGCTCGACGACGTCCTGCTCGAATACCAGCTCACCCGCCCCAGCCAGGCCCGCCCCCGGCTCGCCGCACTGATCGAACCGCTCGCCGACGGCGGCGAGTTGCTCACCACCCTGCGCACCCACCTGGCCGGCGGGCTCAACCGGCGACACACCGCGGGCGCCCTGCACCTGCACCCGAACACCGTCGACTACCGGCTGCGCCGGATCGCCGCCCTCACCGGCCTCGACCCCGCCCGCCCCGCCGACGTCCTGCGGATCACCGCCGCCATCGCCGCCCGCGCCGCCGAACAGGCCCCCGCAGTCCGCTAGGGCGTGTCCGGCCGACGACACCCGCGCCACCGGGACGGCGGCGCGGGTGCATCAGTCCCGCTCCCCCGGCAACCGCAGGTCCCACCCCACCAGGGCCCGCAGTTGCTCCGCCGTCACGCCGTCCGGCACCGGCTGGGGCGCGTCGTGGCGCAGCGGCGGCTGCCAGCCCTCCTCGGCCGTCCACCGGCGGACCACCTTGGCCGGCGCTCCGGCCACCACGCTGTGGTCGGGCACCTCGCCGCGCACCACCGCCCCCGCCGCGACCACCACGTTGCGGCCGATCCGGGCCCCCGGCAGGATCACCGCGCCGGTGCCGATCCAGCTCCCGGCGCCGATCTCCACCGGTTCGTTGCGCGGCCACTGCTTGCCGATCGGCAGGTCGGTGGACCGGTACTCGTGAGCCTGGTCGGAGATGTAGACGCCGGGCCCGGTCCACACGTCGTCGCCGAGGACGATCGACTGGTGGCCCACGATGTGGCTGTCCCGGCCGATCACGCAGCCGCCGCCGATCCGCACGATCGGCTCGGGCCCGAGGTCGAGGCCGGGCAGGAAACCGGCGCTGATGGTGACCCGCTCGCCGATGATCGAGAACGGCCCGATGGTGATCCACTGCTCGTTGAAGACCGCGCCGAGCGGGAACGCCAGTGTCGTACCGTCGCCCAACTCGCCGAACCGGTACGGGCCCGGGCTCTGCCGGGTGACCGCGCCGGTCCGCTGTACCCAGCGCCAGCCCCGGTGGACGAGGCGGCCGGCGGCACGGCGGCCACCGGCTCGGACCGCGGAGAGCAGCGAACGGGTTATCGGCATGAGCTCACGTTACCGGCCCGTAGGGTCCGACCGGCGGCCGGGCGGTCAACATCACACCGGTCCCGCACCCGCCCTGGCCTGCGGCCTCCCACGGCCAGGCCTGGCCCTCCGCCCGGGCGGGTCCGAAAACCGCGACCGACGCCGGGCTCCGGTGCCACACTCCCTCCCATGGAGATCACCGAACACATTGACGCCCTGCGCCGCGAGGGCACCCTGCTCGCCGAGGCCGCCGCCCGGACCGACCTCGCCGCCCCCGTACCGACCTGCCCGGACTGGAACCTGAACGACCTGCTGAGGCACGTCGGGAACGTCCACCGCTGGGCCGCCGCCTACCCCTCCCAGGGCCTGCGCGCGCCCCTCGACGAGGACGGCAGCCGGGCCGTGATCGGGCCGGCGCCGTCCGACGCGGCACTGCTGGACTGGTTCCGCGAAGGCCACGCCGCCCTGGTGGACACGCTCACCCGGGCCCCGGCCGACGTCGAGTGCTGGAGCTTCCTGCCGTCGCCCAGCCCGCTCGGGTTCTGGGCCCGCCGCCAGGCGCACGAGACCGCCGTCCACCGCGCCGACGCCGACGCGGCGGCCGGCACCGAGGGCCCCCGGGTGGACACCGCCCTCGCCCTCGACGGCATCGACGAACTGCTGAGCGGCTTCGTGGCCAGCAGCCGCTCCCGGCTGCGCAGCGAACGGACCCGCACCATCGGGGTCCGGACCACCGACGGCCCCGGCTCCTGGCAGCTGACCATCACCCAGGAGCCGCCGGCCGTCGGCACGGGCGGCGCCGCCGAACCGGCCGACCTCACCCTCACCGGCCCCGCCCACGACCTGTACCTGCTGCTGTGGAACCGGCTCCCGGTCGGACCCGCGCAGGTCGAACTCGACGGCGACGAGGCGCTGCTCGAACTCTGGCGGACCAGCGCGGTCATCGGCTGAGGCCGCGCCGCACGTAGCTCGCGGCGCGCCGCGCGCTGGGAGCGGCCCGGGGTGGAGTGGCCAGGGGTGCGCAGTGGCCCGGGGTGGAGTGGCCCGGGGTCAGCGCACCCAGCGCGCGGGCCGCTTCTCCAGGAACGCCCGCATCCCCTCCTGCGCCTCCGCCGACCCGAACAGCCGCGCCGACAGCTCCACCAGCCCCTCCGCGTCCCGCTCGAAGGACCGCACCACCTCGGCGTTGGCCAGCCGCTTGGACTCCGCCAGCCCCTGCGGGGAGCCCTGGCGCAGCGCGTCCAGCAGGCCCTTCAACGCGACCCCGGTGTCCTCGGCGGACTCGGTGGCGCGGGTGATCAGGCCGATCCGGGCGGCCTCGGCGGCGTCGAAGACCTCGCCGGTGAGGTAGTAGCGGGAGGCGGCGCGCGGGTCCAGCTTGGGGCGCAGCGGCAGCGAGATCACGGCGGGCGCGAGGCCGAGCCGGACCTCGGTGAACGCGAAGGTCGCGGCCGGCCCGGCGAGGGCGAGGTCCGCCGCGCCGATCAGGCCGAGGCCGCCGGCCCGGGCGTGCCCGTCGATCACGGCGATCACCGGCTTGGTGCAGTCGACGATCGCCCGCTGCAGCTCGACCAGGCCGCGCGGGCCGACCGTCGGGTCCGCGCCGGTCGCCTCGGACAGGTCCGCACCCGCGCAGAACACCTTGCCGGTGTGCCCGAGCACCACGGCCCGGACCTCCGGGTCGGCCGCGGCGACCGCCAGACCGGCGTGCAGTTCGGCCATCAGCCGGGTGGAGAGTGCGTTGCGGTTGTGCGGCGAGTCGAGGGTGATCGTGGTGACGGCGTCGGCGGTGGTGACGCGGACGAGGGGCTCTGCGCTGGTCATCGGCGGGGCCTGCCTTCCGGCTGAGGGTGGGTCGGACTGCGGTGCCGCCCGGGTGCCCGGGCCGCGCCCGGACGACTCTGGCACGCCCACCCGCCCCTCGGCCAGAGCCAATCCTGCCCGAGGTGCCGATCGGGATCGAGGCCCTCGCGCCCGTCCGGGAGCGGCCGCGTCACCGGCCCTCGGCGTACCCTCCCCGTCGCCCGGCCCACCGGACGACGGGGCCCATCGCCAGGCCCGCCGCCGCCAGTACCGCGCCCAGGACGACCCAACCGGCCGGACCGAACCCGATCACGGCGGTGCTGACCAACGCCGGACCGGCCATCATCGCCGCCGCCGAACCCGCGTTGTACACGCCCTGATAGGCGCCGTGGTCACGCTCCCCCGCGAGGTCGTAGCTGAGCGCCCAGCCGCCGGCCTGGCCGAACACCTCGCCCAGCGACTGCAACGCGATGCCGCCGAGCACCACCACGGCGGCGACGATCGCGGGCAGGCCGTGCGCGAGGCCGATGACCAGGCACGAGGCGGCGAGCAGCAGCCCCCCGCGGCCGCAGAGCCGGGCGGCCGTCGACCGGTCCTCCGTCCCCCGGGTGGCCCGCACCTGGAGGGCGATCACCAGCAGGGTGTTGACGATCAGGGTGCCCGCGACGGTGATCCGGGGCGCCTCGGTGTCATGGATGATCCACAGCGGCACGCCGACCTCCAGGACGGCGAACTGCAGGGCGAGGACCGCGTTCAGCACCGTCACGACCAGGAACGGGCCGTCCCGCAGCGCCGGATTGCGCCGCTTGCCCCGACCGGCCCCGTCGGCCTCCGGTCCCACGGGCGGCGCGACCGGGGCCGCATGCGCGAGGACGGGGAGACGGTGGAACAGCACGGCGACGACCACGAAGGAGGCGGCGTCGGCCAGAATCGCCGTCAGATAGGCCGGCCTGGTGTCCACCTGGAGCGCGATCGCGCCGACGGCCGTCCCCAGGCAGAGGCCCACGTTGGTCACCACCCGCAGGTAGGCCCGGCCCGCCACCCGGCGGTCGGGCGGCAGCACCTCGGCGTAGAGCGCGTTCCGTACGGCTGCGGACCCGCGGTCGGCGGCCGAGACCCCGCAGGCCAGCACCACGAAGGCCGGATAGCTGTGCACGAGCGTGTACCCGGCGGTGCCGACCGCCTGCGCCGCGACCAGCACGACCAGCACCGGCCGGGCGCCCCAACGGTCGGCGGCCCGCCCGGCCGGCACGCTCGCGACGACCCCGCACAGGCCGGCGGCGGTCAGCCCGAGCCCCAGCTGGGCGGCGCTCAGACCGAGCACCCGGGTGAAGAACAGCACCGCGACGGACAGGGACAGGCCGCTGCCCATCGTGTTGACCAGGGTGAGCCCGGCCAGCCGCCGGACCATCGGGTCGGGGTGCAGCCGCCGTCGCACGGCGCTGACGAGCCCGCCGCCGGCCTGCGGGCCTGCGGGGCCTCCTGGGTCCGCGACGTCTCCGGGGTCTGCGGTCGTTGCGGCGTTTCCGGTCGTTGCGGTGTCTGCGATCGTTGCGGTGCTTGCGGTGCTTGCCGTGATGGCGGCGCCTCCGGGCATGGCGGGGTCGGGTCCGGACGTCTCCGCCGGCGAGGTGGTGGTCATGTGCTGATCACACCGCCTGGCGGCCCGGGTCCGGTACTCCTTTAGGCTCTGGCTAAAACCACGCGCCCCACGCGCCCCAGCCCCGGCGCCCACGCGCCGCGTCGCAGGAGACCGCCCCCGTGCACCGCTTCACGCTCGGCCTGGCCGACCTCGCCACCACCTGGTTCGCCGTCTCCCCGATCCAGGAGGCCTCGCTCAGCCTGCGCATGTGGACCCACCCCGGCGTCTACCAGCTCCAGACCCCCGCCTTCGAACGGCTCCGGCCCGCCTTCGAACGGCTGGACTCCACGCTGCTGCTGTCACTCATCGCCGGGAACCGCTGGATCCCCGACTTCCTGACGCCCCGCCCGGCCTCGCCCGCCGCCGACTTCCGCACCGAGCTGGCCACCGTCCGCGCGCTGCCGCCGGAGCAGCTGCGCCCCGAACTGGAGCAGGTCTTCCTGCCGCACGGGCGGCCCCTGCCCGCCGCGCTCGCCGCCGGACTGGCCGACCCGGCACGGCTGTTGCAGCGGATCGCCGACGCGCTGGAGGAGTACTGGGAGGTCTGCCTCGCGCCGTCCTGGTGGCCGCAGGCCCGTGCGGTCCTGGACGCCGACCTGGTCTACCGGGCCCGGCTGCTCTCCCGGCACGGCGCGGCGGCGCTCTTCGCCGACCTGGACCACCGGCTGCACTGGGAGGACGGCGTCCTGTCGATCAACCGCCGGTGGACGGACTGGGACGCGGAGACCGCCGTGGACGGCCGCGGCCTCGTCCTCATCCCGACCTTCTTCGCCCGCGGCGCGATCACGATGATCAGCAACGAGCGTGCGCCGCAGATCAGTTACCCGGCGCGCGGCCAGGCGGGCATGGCCGGCCCGGGGACGCCGGTACCGTCGCGCGCTCTGGAGGCGCTGGTCGGCGCGCCGAAGGCCCGGCTGCTGGCCCTGCTCGCCGAACCCGCCTCCACCACCGACCTCGCCTACCGGCTGGGCGTCACCCCCGGCGCGGTCAGCCAGCACCTGTCCGTCCTCGCCGCCACCGGCCTGGTCACCCGGGCCCGGCACGGCCGCTCGGTGCTGTACCTGCGCAGCCCGCTCGGGGACGAGCTGACGGGGGCGAACAGGTGACGGAGTTCGCCCTCGTCTTCCCCCCGACCGGCCCGCACCACGGCGGCTGATCCCCCAACTCCCCAGTGGTACAGACCTGTTGACGCATTGGTCCAGTCCTCCTACAGTGCCCATGCCCCGCCTCCCCACGGCGCGGGCACCCATCGCACACGCACCAAGCACCGCGGTTCTACGTCACCCTGTCCAACCCCCACAGCCACAGGGAGAACCATGTCCGCTCGATCCCGGGCCAGGCGCCCGCGCGTGCGCAGCAGACTGCTGGCACTGCTCTCCGTCCTGGTCCTGCCCCTCGCCGCGCTCACCGCGCTGGCCGCCCCGGCGAACGCCGCCGGAAAACTCACCGCCTCCTTCACCACCGCCGACAACGGCTCCTGGTGGCAGGGCACCTACATCGTCCACAACGACAACGCCACCGCCGTGACCGGCTGGACCCTGGAGTTCGACCTGCCGGCCGGCGTCACCATCGGCAACAGCTACAACGGCACCGCCACCGTCAACGGCCGGCACGTCACCGCGACCAACGCGTTCTACAACGCCACCGTCAACGCCCACAGCACCACCGAGCCGTACAGCTTCTGGTTCGTCGGCAACGGCCCGGTCGCCACCCCCACCAACTGCCGCATCAACGGCGACAAGTGCGACGGCACCGCCGACGTCCCACCGTCCGCGCCGGGCACCCCGGCGGTCACCGAGTCCACCGCGCACACGCTCGCCCTGACCTGGCCGGTCGCCACCGGCGGGGACTTCCCGGTGGCCTCCTACGACGTGCTCAACGGCGCCGTCGTAGTCGGCTCCAGCACCACCACCAGCGCCCTGCTCACCGGGCTCACCCCGGCCACCACCTACACGCTGTCCGTCCGGGCCAAGGACAGCCGCGGCAACACCGGACCGCTCAGCGTGCCCGTCACCGCCGCCACCTTCGACCCGTCGACCGACCCGGTCCCGCCCACCGCGCCGACCAACCTCCGGACCACGGCGATCAGTTCGTCGGACGTCACGCTCGCGTGGAACGCCGCGACCGACAACGTCCGGGTCGCCGCGTACGACGTCTACCAGGGCGGCACGCTGGTGGCGACGGTCAGCGGCAGCACCCTGACCGCGACGGTCGGCAGCCTGTCCCCGTCCACCACCTACACGTTCACCGTGAAGGCCCGCGACCCCGCCGACAACGCCTCTCCCGCCTCCGCCCCGCTCACCGCCACCACCTCGGACCTGGTCGGCGCCGGAAAGTACGCCCGGGTCGGCTACTTCGTCCAGTGGGGCATCTACGGCCGCCAGTACTTCGTCAAGAACCTCGACACCTCCGGCAGCGCGGCCAAGCTCGACGTCGTCAACTACGCCTTCGAGAACATCGATCCGGTCAACCTGACCTGTCTGGCGGGCGTCACCAAGGGCACCACCGCCAACCCGCAGGACCCGGACCAGGGCACCGGCGCCGGTGACGCCGACGCCGACTACGCCCGCCCGATGAGCGCCGACCAGTCGGTGGACGGCGTGGCCGACGACGGCTGGGGCAAACTCCGCGGCAACCTCAACCAGTTGAAGAAGCTGAAGGCCAAGTACCCGAACCTGAAGGTGGTCGTCTCACTCGGCGGCTGGACGTACTCCAAGTACTTCTCGGACGTCGCCGCCACCGACGCGTCCCGCCAGAAGTTCGTCAAGTCCTGCCTCGACGTGTGGATCAAGGGCAACCTGCCGGTCTACAACGGCGCCGGCGGCGACGGCGTGGCGGCCGGGATCTTCGACGGCATCGACCTCGACTGGGAGTGGCCCGGCTCCGCCGACGGCCACGCGGGCAACCACTGGAGCGCCAACGACAAGGGCAACCTGACCCTGCTGCTGGCCGAATTCCGCAAGCAGCTCGACGCGTTGGGCGGATCCCACAAGCTGCTCACCGCCTTCACCCCGGCCGACCCGGCGAAGGTCGCCGCGGGCTGGGACCTCACGAAGATCTTCAGCTCGCTGGACATCGCCAACGTCCAGGGCTACGACTTCCACGGCTCCGGCAGCGACAACTCCTGGGAGCCCAACCGCACCGGCCCCCAGGCCAACCTCTACGCCGACCCGAACGACCCGTACAACTTCCACTTCAGCGTGGACGCGGCGGTCCAGACCTACCTCGGCGCCGGGGTCAACCCGCGCAAACTCACCATCGGCTTCCCGTTCTACGGGCGCGGCTGGCAGGGCGTGGCGGACGGCGGCGCCTCCGGCTTGTGGCAGTCCGCGAACGGCGCGGCCCCGGGCCAGTTCAGCGAGGAGGCCGGCACCCGCGGCTACAACAACCTCATCACCGGCGTCCCCAACCTGACCGTGCACCACGACCCCAAGTCCATTGCGACGTACGGCTACACCGGAGCCGGCGGCCAGTGGTGGACCTTCGACGACGCCTGGTCGATCGCCCAGAAGACGGCCTACCTCAAGTCGAAGAACCTGCTCGGCGGCATGATCTGGGAGATGTCCGGCGACACCCCCTCCGGCACGCTCATCAACGCACTCGACTCCGGTCTCAAATAGCCGGAGGGCATGGCCCGTTGGGCCGGTAGGGCAGCAAGGGCCGGCGCTCCGAGAACGACGGAGCGCCGGCCCGCGCCTCAGGTGCCTCAAGCGCCTCAGGTGCCTCACGTACCTGACGGGCCTGACGGGCCTGACGAGCCTGACGGGCCTGACGGGCCTGACGGGCCTCCAAGGCCGAATGCGCCTCCCGTCACCGGGACGCCATCGCCGCCAGCTTCCTGGCCGCCCGGTACTGCCGGAGCACCTGCGCGAAGGAGGTGTGCCCCTGGGTGGTCCGGGCGAAGGCCCGCCAGGCCGGCGCCACCAGGCAGACCGCCGCGTGGAACAGGTACGGGCGCCGCTCGAAGGCGCCCAGCAGCTGCTTGCCGGCGCGCATCTCCACGCCCAGCCCGGCCTTGATGGCGAACGCGTAGTTCAACGCCTCGCGCCGCACGTCCGCCGCCTTGCCCGCCTCCGCGACCTTCACCGCCCACTCGCCGGCCAGCCGGCCCGAGCGCAGCGCGTAGGAGATGCCCTCGCGGGTCCACGGCTCCAGCAGTCCGGCCGCGTCCCCGGCAACCAGCACCCGGCCGCGGGAGAGCGGCGAGTCCTCGGCCCGGCAGCGGGTCAGGTGCCCGGACTCCACGCTCGGGGTGAAGCCGGACAGCCCCAACCGCCGGATGTAGTCGGCGAGATACTGCTTGGTCCGCTCGCCGTCGCCGCGCGCCGAAATGACGCCGACGGTCAGACTGCTCGACTCGGTCTTCGGGAACACCCAGCCGTAACTGCCGCGCAGCGGGCCCCAGTCGAGGTGGATCCGGCCCGACCAGTCCGCGGCGACCTGCGGCGGGACGGGGATCTCCGCCTCCAGGCCGAGGTCGATCTGGTCGAAGGTGACGCCGACGTGCCGGGCGATCCGGCTCGCGCTGCCGTCCGCGCCGACCACCGCGCGCGCCTCGAAGGTGCGCCCGTCGGCGGCCGTCACCAGCGCCGTCCGGTGCTCGCCGCCACGCTGCTCGACGCCGGTGACGGTCACTCCGGTGACCAGCACCGCCCCGGCCTGCTTGGCCGCCTGCACCAGGCGCAGGTCGAACTCGTCCCGGTTGACCAGGCCGAACAGCATCCGCCGGGACCGACGCGTCCGGGTGAACCGCCCGTCGTAGGCGAAGGTGACGGCGTGCACGCGGTCCTGCAACGGCAGCCGGAAGTCGGGCGGCAGGCTGTCCCGGGACGGGCCGATGATGCCGCCGCCACAGGTCTTGTAACGGGGGTGCTCGGCCTTGTCGAGGAGCAGCACCCGCCGGCCCTGGACGGCGGCGGCGTGCGCGGCCGAGGCTCCGGCCGGTCCGGCGCCGACCACCACCACGTCCCAGACGCCGTCGAGCGGCTCGGGCGCCGACCGACCGACCCTCGGCGCGGTCTCGGTCTCGGCTTCGGTCGCGCCTTCGGTCTCTGTCCCAGCCTCGGTCGCGGCTTCGAACACCGTCTCGGTCCCGGTCTCGGACACCGTCCCGGTCTCGGACACCGTCTCGGGCGCCCCCTCGGACGCCTCGCCTGACGGCTGACCTGACGACCGGCCTGACGGCCGTCCGGGTACCTCGGCGTCGGGCGGCGAGACCTCGGTGTCGAGTGGGCTGCGGGAATCGAAGCTTCCGGAGTCAGTCACGTCGAGCAATCCTATGCGTCCGCCGAGCCCGCCGCTGGCCGCGCCGCCCCGAACGCCAGACCGAACCCGGATCGAACCCGGACCGAACTCAGATCGAACCCGGGCCGATCCATCGGGCCGGTCCACCAGACGGTGCGCCGGGCGGGATCGCCGGGCAGAACCACCCGATCGGACTGTTCGAGTCCGCCTATGATCGGCGGTACCCAAACCGCCCCCTCCGCCCGCACCACCCCTCGGGCGAAGCCTTCCCCTCGGAGCCCCGATGTCACAGCCGCTGGCCGACGCCGTCCGGTCCCTGATGGACCGTGCCCGCACCGACCTCGCCGAACTGGTCGCCTTCCCCTCGGTCGCCGACCCGCGCCAGTTCCCGGTCGAGGAGTGCGAGAAGGCCGCCCGCTGGGTCGCCGACGCCTTCGCCGCCGAGGGCCTGACCAACGTCCAGCTGCTGGACACCCCGGACGGCACCCAGTCCGTCTACGCCGAACTGCCCGGCCCCCAGGGCGCGCCGACCGTGCTGCTCTACTCGCACTACGACGTCCAGCCCCCGCTCGACGAGAGCGCCTGGCTCAGCCCCGCCTTCGAGCTGACCGAGCGTGACGGCCGCTGGTACGGGCGCGGCGCCGCCGACTGCAAGGGCAATATCCTGATGCACCTGACCGCCCTGCGAGCCCTGCGGCAGGTGTACGGCGACGGCTACCCTGTCGGCCTGAAGATCATCGTCGAGGGCTCGGAGGAGCAGGGCACCGGCGGCCTGGAACGCTATGCCGAGGCCCACCCCGAACTGCTCGCCGCCGACGCCATCATCATCGGCGACACCGGCAACTTCGCCCCCGGCCTGCCCACCGTGACCGCCTCGCTGCGCGGCATGACGGTCGTCGAGGTCGCGGTCACCACCCTGGCCGGCAACCTGCACTCCGGCGCCTTCGGCGGCGCCGCCCCGGACGCGCTGCAGTCGCTGGTCCGGATGCTCGCCTCGCTGCACGACGAGCACGGCGACGTCGCGGTGGCCGGACTGACCGGCGGCCAGACCTGGAGCGGTGTCCAGTACTCGGAGGCGCAGTTCCGCTCCGACGCCAAGGTGCTCGACGGCGTCGCCCTGACCGGCACCGGCACCATCGCCGACCGCCTGTGGGCCCGCCCCGCGATCACCGTCCTCGGCATCGACGCCCCGCCGGTGATCGGCGCCACCTCCTCCGTCCAGGCCGCCGCCAAGGCCCTGGTCAGCCTGCGCGTCCCGCCGGGCAGCGACCCGACCGCCGCCCAGGACGCGCTGGTCGCCCACCTGGAGGCGCAGGTCCCGCTCGGCGCCCGTCTGACCGTCGAACGCCAGGGCACCGGTGCCCCGTTCAACGCCGACACCACCGGCCCGGCGTACGAGGCGATGGGCGAGGCCATGGCCGAGGCCTTCGGCACCGAGATGGTCGCCTCCGGCGAGGGCGGCTCGATCCCGCTCTGCAACACGCTGCGCTCGCTCTACCCGAAGGCCGAGATCGTGCTGATCGGCGTCGAGGAGCCGACCACCCAGATCCACGCGGTCAACGAGAGCGTCGACCCGCAGGAGCTGGAGCGGATGGCCCTCTCCGAGGCCCTGTTCCTCCGCCGCTACGCCGAACTGCGCTCGGTCTGACGCACGTTGGTCCGGGGGCCGCCGTCGGCGGTCTCCGGCACCGGCCGCCCGCCCCGGAACCTGCGGGCGGCACCCGCCACCACCGCGTAACCGACCGCCCCCACCGCGAGCCCGGCCCCGGCGCCGAAGCAGAACTCCGGGATCAGGTTCCGCCGCAGCGGGACCAGCCGGTGCAGCACTCCGACCGCCGTCGCCGCGCCCAGGGCCGCGACGGCGGCGCGGCGCGCCCGGGGAGCGAGTGCCACGGCCGGGCGGACCGGCTCCACGCCCCGCGCCGCCCGCACCGCCCAGCCCGCCATCGCGGCCAGGGCCAGCGCCGAACTGCCGTACTGCAGCGCCGAGTAGAGCGGAACCGCGGCCACCTCCCGGTCCAGCACCGGCAGCAGCCGGACACCCAGCCGGCCTTCGTGGGTGAACGCGTCCCAGCCGACGTGGGTGGCCGCACCGATCGCCGCCGACGCCGCGAACCACGCCGCCCCCGCACCCGCCCCGGCTCCGGCGGGCCGCCGGACCGTCAGTGCCTCGGCCGCGCCCGCCCACCGGTCGGGCAGCAGCGCCACCAGCGGCGCGCGCAGCAGGCCGTGCCAGCCGGCCACCAGCGCGCCCGCGATCGCCACGTCCAGCGTCGGCACGGCCCACCAGCGGTGCGTCAGACCGCCGTGGCCGTACACCCCGGGCAGCAGCGACTCGGCGAAGAACGGGACGTCGGGCGCCATCGATCCGGCGACCAGCGCCGAGGCGACCAGCGGCCCGCGCTCCCCGGCGGCGCGCAGCAGGGGCAGGACGGCGGCGGGGTGGCTCAGTGTGAACGGCATGCCCCCATCCTCCCGCCCCTGCCGAGCCATCGGCCAACGGCCTGGGCCAACGGCCAACGACCTGGGCCAACAGCCAACGACCTGGGCCAACGGCCAGCGCCTCTGGACAGCGGCCACCGCCTCTGGACGGCCCGGCACCCGGGCTCGTCAGGCACCCCAGGCGGCTACGCCGCGTCCGCCGTGCTGGCCAGGCCGAGCGCGACCCGGCGGCCCGCCTCCAGGTAGCGCAACTCGCCGCTGCGGCGGGCGTCCAGGGCGGCGGCGAGGCGGCGGTAGCGGCTCGGGGGCAGCAGGTCGGCGGCCTCGTCCAGGGTGACGAAGCGCCAGTCGCGCAGTTCCTCGGCCTGGAGCAGCAGGTTCTGGCGGGAGGCGGCGTCCAGTTGGCCGCCGTCGTACATCAGGCGCAGGCCGCCGCGGCGCGGGCCGGTGCGCGGCTCCCAGTCGACGGCGAGCAGGCGCAGCCCGGTCGGGTCGAGCCGCAGGCCCAGTTCCTCGGCGGTCTCGCGCAGGGCCGCGTCGGTGGGGGCCTCGCCGCGTTCGACCACGCCTCCGGGGAAGTCCCAGTCGGGTTTGTAGACGGGGTCGACCAGCAGGACGCGGTCCTGTTCGTCGAAGAACAGGACGGCGGAGGCCACGGTGTCCCCGGTCGGGTCGGGGGTCTGGACGATCGGGCAGCGGGCGGCGCCGACGCGGACCAGTTCGGCGATCCGGTGGGCGGTCTCGCGGGGGGTGAGCTCGCTGGTGTCGAGCATCCGGGCGTCCTCGACCAGCCAGCGCCGGGCGGCCCGGTAGCGGGCCACGTGCTCGAAGCACCACGTGCGGACCCGCTCGCTGGCCTCCGGATCTCCCGGGCACTCGTCGCGGTGGGCGATGCGGTGACGCAGGATCGTTTCTTCTGGGTCCAGGACGAAGTGGTGCACCGCTATGCCGTGGGAGGCGAGGTCGCCGAAGATCTCGTCCCGGTAGTCCTCCCTGAGCAGGGTCATCGGGACCACCAGCGGGCCCGCGACCTCACTGAGCAGCGCGGCCGCCGTCTCGGGGACGAGCCGGCGCCAGGCCGCCAGGTCCTGGAAGTCGGACACCGTCGCCAGCCGGTCGGCCGGGAGCATCCGGCGCAGGCCGAAGCCCACCAGCTCGGGATCGAAGAGCACGCTCCCGGGCAGCAGTTCCACCAGCTCGCGGCAGGCACTCGTCTTGCCCGCCCCGAATGTGCCATTGACCCAGACGATCACAACGTCCCCTGCCCTCGACTTGCCCCGATGCCGTTCGCACCGGGCAGCGCCCCCGTCGGCCGAACCAGCGCCACCCGTGGTGGTACCCGCGCCACGCCGCTCCCCATACCTCCCCACCGCGCCCGCCGTTGCGCCCCACTCCGCCCCTTGACAGGGGCATGTGCCCAGGCCAGCCGCCTTCCGGGAGAAATATGTAGACCGGTCTACATCAAAGTTGCACCCTGCTCACACCCTGCGCGCACAGGAAGTCGGCCCGTCCGACTTCCTGTGCGCCATCATCACCCCAGATCACCTCGCATCACCCCCTCCACCCGACTATGTAGACCGACCGACAGATTTCTCCCGGCAATATCTAGACCGGTCTGCATAATTCAGTAGACCGGTCGACATATTCTTCCCCGCGCCCCTCGCGCGCCCCCCGGCGCCCGCTTGCGCCGCGCGCACCCCAGCACGTACAGAGGAACGATGAAGCTGCTCCCAGCCGGCCGCGTCATCGTCATCGGCTCGATCAACGCCGACCGCATCCTCCGCTGCCCCGTCCTCCCCGCCCCCGGCGAGACCGTCCTCGCCACCGCCGCCACCCAGGGGTTCGGCGGCAAGGGCGCGAACCAGGCGGTGGCGGCGGCGCGCATGGGCGCCGCCGTCCACCTGGTCGCGAAGGTCGGGCACGACGCCGACGGCGCAGCCGCGGTCACCGACCTGCGCGGCGCGGAAGTCGAGACGGCCTCCGTGCTCACCCACCCCGACGCGCCGACCGGGCAGGCGATCGTCATGGTCGACCCCGCCGGCGAGAACAGCATCGTCGTCGTCCCCGGTGCCAACGCCCACCTGACCGCCGCCGAGGTCACCGCCGCACTCGCCCGCCTGCACCTGCTCCCCGTCGACGTGCTCCTCACCAGCGGCGAGGTCCCCGAGGAGTGCATCCGAGCGACCGCCGCCGCCCTGCCGGCCGACGGCACCCACTGGGTGCACAACGCCGCCCCGGCCGGCTCGCTCCCCGACACCGGTCCGACCGGGCGCCACCCCCTGGTCGTCGCCAACGCCGTCGAGGCCCGCCAGCTGACCGGTGCCCCCACCGTCGAGGAGGCCGCCCGGGCCCTCGCCCGCCGCGCCGACGGCGTCGTACTCACCCTCGGCGGCGAGGGCGCGCTGGTCGCCACCGAGGGACGGTCGGCCCGACTGCCCGCCCCCGCCGTCCAGGTCGTCGACACCACCGGTGCCGGCGACGTCTTCTGCGGCGCCCTCGCCGCCGGACTCGCCCGCGGCGCCTCCCTCCCCGCCGCGGCCGCCACCGCCGTGGCCGCCGGCGCCTTCGCCGTCACCGCCCTGGGCGCGCGTGGCGCCCTCCCCCGCCCGACCGACCTCTGACCAGCCGCTTCCCGACGGGCCTGGGCGGGCCGGGCTCACCCCCGGTGGGGGCGCCCGGGCCACAACTCCCGAACGCCCCGGCTCACGTGCCTAGCAGCACTCGGTCTACGGCCGCCCCATGTACGACGGGTAGTAGCCGCTGCTGATCCCCGAGATCCGGATCAGCGTGCCCGGCCGCGCCGCCTCGACGTACTGGTTGTTGCCCAGGTAGATCGCCACGTGCTGGATGCCCCGTTTGGTGCCGTTGGGGGACCAGAACAGCAGGTCGCCCCGGCGCAGCTGGCCGGCGCTGATGGGCGTGGTCGCCGCGTACTGGTCGTTGGCCACCCGCGGCAGGTTCACCCCGCCGCGTCGGAAGGCCTGCTGCACGAGGCCCGAGCAGTCGTACCCGTCCGGCCCGTTGCCCGCGGTCCGGAACGGCTTGCCCAGTTGGCTCAGCGCGAACTGCACGGCGGACTCGACGCCCTGGTCCCCCGCCACCGCGCCGGCGGCCGAGCCCGACGAGGACGATCCGGACGACCCGGACGACGACGGGGACCCGTCCCCCGTCCGCGCCACGTACACGTCGTAGTGCGTGGTCCAGCGCCACTCCCCCTTGCTGTTCTTGAACCAGTACCGCGACCCGTCCCAGCCCTGCTTGATCCCCCCGCTCGACTTCGCGCCCGTCGACGGGGCCTTCGCTGCGGAGGAGGATCCGCCCCCCGTCCGCGCCACGTACACGTCGTAGTGCGTGGTCCAGCGCCACTGCCCCTGACTGTTCTTGAACCAGTACCGCGAGCCGTCCCACCCAGCGTGCGCCGGTGCCGACTCGGCGGCGGCGGCGGGGCTGACGCCGGGGCCGACGCCGATCACACCCGCACCGGCCACGATCACGGCCACCATGCCTATCCCCCGACGCACCCGCGCGGCCCGCGAGGGACGGACGGGGCTGACGGGGCTGACGGTGGCCGCCCGCTGGTCGACGGTGGTGGCAGCGTGCTGCCCGGTCGGTTCGTCGGCGGCACCCGGCGCGCCGGTGTTGACGGTGGTCATCCTGCTGTCTTCCCTCACTGCTGCGAACTGCCGCCACGGGGGCGGCTGCGGAATCGGCTACGGACACGCACGTCCCGGTGAGACGGCACGCACGGCTCGGCAGACCCCGCCCGGCATGCCACGGCCTCCGGTCGTGCGACCGGGAGCCGCGGCATGCCGGGCGGGGATTCAGTTCTGCCTGCGTGTCACGGTAGGCACGCGTCCGCTCACGGCGCGCAGTGGAGTGAGCCAATGGAAGGGTTCACGGCCGGTGAGCACCGACGGGGTATCAGGGTGAAGGCCAGTCATCGGGCTGCTTGCCCGACGCCCCCTCACCCCTGCTGGTCCGACTCCGCCAGCAGCTGCTTCTTCAGCACCTTTCCCAGCGCGTTCCTGGGCAGTTCGGGCACCAGCACGACCCGGCGCGGCCGCTTGTGCGCGGACAGCCGCTCCGCCACGAAGGCCGTCAGCTGTTCCCCCGTCACGGCGCCGTCCGGGATGACGTACGCGACGACGGCCTGCCCGAGGTCCTCATCCGGCGCACCGACCACCGCCGCGTCGGCGACCGCGGGGTGGTCGCGCAGCGCGGCCTCCACCTCACCGGCGCCGATCCGGTAGCCGCCGCTCTTGATCAGGTCGACGGAGGCGCGACCGACGATCCGGTGGAAGCCGTCCTCACCGATCACGGCGACGTCCCCGGTGCGGAACCAGCCGTCAGCCGTCCAGGCCTCGGCATCCGCGTCGGGCCGGTTGAGGTACCCGCTGAACAGGGTCGGCCCGGCGACCTGCAACTCTCCGACGCTCTCCCCGTCGGAGGGCACCGGAGCGCCGTCCTCGCCGACCAGCCGGGTGCGCACCCCGTCCAGCGGCAGGCCGACGCTGCCGGGCCGGCGCTCGCCGTCCGCCCGGGTGCTGACGGTGATCAGCGACTCGGTCATCCCGTAGCGCTCGATCGGGGCGTGCCCGGTGAGCGCGGCCAGCTTCTCGAACACCGGTACCGGCAGCGGCGCGCTGCCGGAGACCAGCAGCCGGGCCGAGGCCAGCCGACCCGCCGCCCCGGGGTCGGCCGCCACCCGGGACCAGACGGTCGGCACCCCGAAGTACAGGCTGCCGCTCGCGGCCGCGTACCCCTCCGGGGTGGGCCGCCCGGTGTGCACGAGCCGGCTGCCGGTCCGCAGGGCGCCGAGGACGCCGAGGATCAGTCCGTGGACGTGGAACAGCGGCAGGCCGTGGACGAGGGTGTCCTCGGCGGTCCACTGCCAGGCCGCGGCGAGCGCGTCCAGGTCGGCGGCGATCGCCTGGCGCCGGATCACGGCTCCCTTGGGCGCCCCGGTGGTGCCGGAGGTGTAGAGGACGAAGCCGGTGGCGTCCGGCGCGGGCTCGGCGAACGTGGTGGCGGCGCGGTCCGCCGGGTCGACCGGCACCCCCTCCACCTCACCCGGCACCGCGTCGCCCACGGCGTGCGCGAGCAGCACCGCACCCGAGTCGCGCAGGATGTGCTCGCGCTCCTTGGGCCCGGAGTCGGGCGGCAGCGGCACCACGGGCACGCCCGCCAGCAAGCCGCCGACCACGGCGACGACCGTCTCGACGGCGGGCCGGGCGAGCACGGCGAGCGCGGGCGCACCGGCCACCCGGTCGGCGACGGCGGTCGCCGCGCCCAGCAGTTCCTCGCGGGACAGCGCCCGCCCGTCGATCCGCAGCGCGTCCGCCGCGTCCCCGTAGTCGCCCTGAAGTGCGGTCAGCAGTGCCATGCTTCCGTCCTCGCCCTCGTCTCACGCTGTCGCGCCGACTCTACGGGCCGCACCCGGACCGTCCGTGGGCAGCGGTCACCAGCCGCCGCCCACCTGGCTTGTACCGACCTGTGCCGGAAACGCCGGAGGGCGTGGCACCGGGTACCCGGTGCCACGCCCTCCCACTGCCGTGTGCGGGGATCAGCCCTTGCGGGCCTTCACCTCGGCGGTCAGCTGCGGCAGCACGGCGAACAGGTCGCCGACCACGCCGTAGTCGACCAGCTCGAAGATCGGGGCCTCCGGGTCCTTGTTGACGGCCACGATGGTCTTCGAGGTCTGCATGCCCGCCCGGTGCTGGATGGCACCGGAGATGCCAGCCGCGATGTACAGCTGCGGCGAGACCTGCTTGCCGGTCTGGCCGACCTGGTTGCTGTGCGGGTACCAGCCCGCGTCGACGGCGGCACGCGAGGCGCCGACGGCCGCGCCCAGCGCGTCAGCGAGTTCCTCGACGACGCCGAAGCCGGCCGCCTCGCCGACGCCACGGCCGCCCGAGACCACGATCGCGGCCTCGGTCAGCTCCGGACGGCCGGTCGAGACCCGCGGGGTGCGCGAGGTGACCTTGGCCGC